>JAIXVG010000589.1 GCA_027483145.1 Planctomyces sp. | reverse complement strand
GAAGTCTTGAGCATTACCGACCTCGTCTCTTCGATTCCGGTACTGGTGTTAACCGCTTCATCGGATGCAAACATTCGCTCGCAGTGCCTTGAACTGGGGGCGGCGGACTTTCTAGCGAAACCACTTGATCCGACAGACCTTGTACCGAGAGTTCGCAACGCACTTGAAAGCAAGCTAAACCGTGAGCAGATGGCTAACTATGCCGTAATGCTTGAGCAGGAAGTTCAGATTCGAACTGAAGAATTAGCCAGCTCGCGGATGGAGGTGGTTCGCTGCCTTGCCCGAGCAGCCGAACGCCGCGACGACGACACGGGGCAACATATTATGCGGGTTGGTCGCTATGTGGGTGTGATCGCGCGGACACTCGGGATGTCTGCTGAGACAGTAGCGATGCTGGAGATGGCTGCCCAACTACATGACATCGGAAAGATTGCTATTCCTGATTCAATCCTTCACAAGCCAGGCAAGTTGACCGCGGAGGAATTCAAGCTGATGCAAACCCACTGTGAGATTGCCCGCGGTATCATCTCTCCTGCGGCTGATCGCGTCGGTAGCACAAATGGCAGCATTGGGCGAAGCGTGACAAGTCTTCAGCAAGAATCGACCTCGCCACTCATGAAGCTTGCATCTCGCATTGCCGAAAGTCATCATGAGAAATGGGATGGTTCAGGGTACCCAAATGGCCTCAAAGGTCATGCGATTCCTATTGAAGGGCGAATGACCGCGGTAGCTGATGTCTTTGATGCCCTTAGCACTAAGCGGCCGTACAAGGAGGCCTTTCCACTGGACAAATGCGTGGAGATCATTCGCGAAGGGAGCGGGCGGCATTTCGACCCGATGATTGTCGAAGCCTTCATGGCGCGACTTCCCGAGATCCGGCAGATTCAGTCCGAGTGTGCCGACTAACGTAGTTGAACAGAACTCGAGATGTCTGAGGATTGAGTAGCGGACGCACTGGTTGTGGATTTCGCTTTGCTCGAAGGGTACCAAAACAGACCAGGCTGATCCGCTGCCAGCTTCCGCAATCGAGTGACACACCGCAGACTGGAAGGCTGCTCCGTATAGAACGTGGCTCCGCCGTTGATTTCCCGGATTTCCAGATATTGTATACGTGCCTTCAATTCGTGCGAGGTTGTCAACGCGGGGAGAAGCCACAACCAGCATGCCGCCAAAGTAGACATGACAAGCAGGCCACGCAGCCAGGGACCGAATGCAGGTATCACCGCTGACCTTGTGGCTGGCATCACGATCTCGATTGACTAAAGGTTTGGGCTTGAACCATAACGGCGTCGCTCGGCGAGACGTAGAGCGCTAACGGACGGGCTGCGTCGCCTGCTGATCTGGATAAGCTTGTTTCAAGAGCTGATCGCTGGCATCCCTGAAGACCACGCCAAACATCAACCAGGCCATCGCCAATGTGAGGACCAGATTGAGGAGCTGACCACAAACGTAGAGTACGAGCGGCTTCCCTCCGGTCCACTGTCGCTTGATCTCAGAGAAGCTGATCTCGAGCCCGATCGATACGAATGCAAGCCCAAACAGCCAGCCTCGCAGCTCCTTCGTTACCGCCATCGTTCCAGCCACAATGGCTTCGCCGCCTGATCCACTTGCGGAAATGACCGAGAAGAGGACCGACGCTCCCAAAAAGCCAAGCATGAACTTGGGAAAGCGGTACCAGATCTCCCAGAGGCTGGGTCGATTGGACTCCTCGTCAGTACCGGTTGAACTGGCCGAGGACCTTTCGACAACTGTGACCCAATACGTCGCAACACCGAAAGCAACGACACCAATCAAGATGTTTTGAATCATTTTGACGGTGATGGCGGTTTGCTCGGCCCCTTTGCCAACTAACGTTCCTGCTGCTGCCACGGCACCAGTGGAGTCGATGGTTCCACCCAGCCACGCCCCCGCAACGATTTCATGCATGCCGACCAGCCGAATCACGAAGGGTTGCACAACCATCATGATGACCGTGAAAACTAGAGACAGAGAGATCGCCATACTGATCTCTTCCTTCTTCGCACGGCACGCCGCTCCAGTGGCGATCGCCGCTGATACGCCGCAGACCGACATGTCGGCCGAAATGACCATATTGAGCGACGGAGACTCCATCTTGAAAACCCGCTGCCCGAAGACGAACGTCGTGATCAGAACAACGGGTGTTACAACCCACGAAACACAAATCCCGGGCAAACCTAACGCGACTAGATTAGGAAGCAAGACTTCAATCCCTAACAGCACCAGCCCGGTCTTGATGTAGAACTCGGTTTGAAGCGCGCGGGAGATGATAGAGTTTGTCCCTAGCACGAAGTGGGCGAGTAACCCAACAAAAAGCCCCCACAGGGGATACTCGAGGTTGTAGTATCGAATCAGCTCTTGTTCGGCCATCGTAAACGCCAATAGCGCCAGGCCAAACAGCAGCACGAATCCGGGAATGAATGCGAGTCCATTACGACCAAGACCAGCATTCCCCAGGGCGAATAGTCCGCACAGCAGACAGCCCGTCGCTGTGATACCGGGAAGCAGGCTGGATTTATCTTTTGCGACCAAAGTGTCGCTGAGGTTCCCACCCCACTTTGCAGGCTTAGCGACCCACCCGGTCAACAGCGATTTACCAGGTTTCAATCCCGCAGTTGGGCCAATCACCACAGATAGCACGACGATTGAAAGAAGGCCTACGCCTAACCAATTGGCCCACCAGTCTTCGGTTCGCCAAGTTGAAGTATCAGGGTTGGAATCTTGAATCGAAGTTAGTTCGGCTCGTCTGGCTGTCATTCGTTCTCGCTTCTCGACAACGACACTTTTCGGTTTGTTGCTGTAGATGCTGACTAAATCCTGTCGCGGAGTGAAGAGGGCTTTGCGATCCCTATTGGCAATTTCCGAGGCAATGAGCGTGGATCGGTCCAGTTTAAGCTGCAGGGGCAACAAGAGGTTTAGCTCCTTGAGACGGAACTGGGAAGGTCGACACAACCGTTGCAACTGGCAAGGTTTACCAATTTCGCAAGATACAGAGGTCTTCACATTGCAACGACAATTGCGAGGAGTCCAACCGTTCAGAGGGGAAACGGCTGATGTTGCAATCGCTTCACGACTTCGCCTGCTGGACGTGTCAACAATCCTCCGATACCAACCGAGTGATGGTAATTTGCGAT
This sequence comes from Planctomyces sp., assembly GCA_027483145.1. Taxonomy (GTDB): domain Bacteria; phylum Planctomycetota; class Planctomycetia; order Planctomycetales; family Planctomycetaceae; genus JAIXVG01. The sequence goes on along the minus strand of JAIXVG010000589.1, from coordinate 7,088 downwards.
TGAGATCGATTCTGGCTTTCGTCTGATTCTCTTCGACGGCCTCTTCCACCTCCCTTTTTGCTATCTCTTTTTGCTAACAGTGGCGACGCTCGGAAGGTAGGGATGTCTCAAGCCGAAACTCCATTCGCTGCATCCCCAAAGCTGGCCCCAGGGTTGGGTCGAGGCGACTCGTCTCTGATTGATTCGCAATTGGATGAAATTGTCGGTTTTGCTGCCCAGGCGGCAGCGACACCGTTTGCGGTTCTAAGCCTGGCTGCAGAAGATCGATATTGGTTTCATGGCGACGCGAACCTGCTACAGGGGGTCAATCCTCGAGAGTTCTCGTCGTTTGCAACTTCAATTCTCTGCACACAAACGGTTGTGATTCGCGATTCTTCGAAAGACTTTCGTTCAGCAGACAGTTCTCTTGTTCAGCAGCCTCCGTTTATTCGGTTTTTTGCTGCGATCCCGGTGCGGGCGGCAAATGGTGCCTTTGTCGCCACGCTAAGCGTGCTCGATACTGTGGTGCGCTCACTACCAGCAGGGCAGCTTGAAATTCTCGAAAAGCTGACGGATCGAGTGCGCGAGCAACTGGAACTCAGGCGGTTGGCGGCACGGTCAGGGGGAGAGGTTGGGGCGCAATCCGATCCCAGAATGATTGCTAATATTTTCTCGCAGATGGAACTGGCGCTTGCAAGCAGAGACCAGCTTGAAGAGACAATTCAGGCCGCAACCGCAACTCAAACTGCTTCCGACACGTCAGATGCTGCAACCACGATTGGCAACTATGAGATCGACTTGCAGACCTGGCAAGCCCATTGCTCTCCGTCAATGTGTCGCTTGCTGGGAATTGAGAATGACCTCCCTTTTCGAGACGTGCGGCAATTCTTTAGCAAACGGATCAGCTCTGTTGAAGCGGACCCAGCAAGCCATACTCGCGAGAGCCTGATTTGCGGTCGTGAATCAGATAGTACACAGTACCGGTACTCGCACCCCGATGGACACGAGCGAGTTTTCTTTGCCCAGCGAAAGCTTCTTCTAGGAAGTGATGGACGCCCAACGAAGCTGCTGGGGGCAGTTCAAGACATTACGAATCGCTTGCATGTCGAAGAGACTCTACGAACAAATGAAGAACGTTACCGCCTGGCTCTCGATGCGGCTGACTTAGGTACATGGGGGCACGACGTTGCCTCGGACATGGTCACTCTTGATAGTACCTGTCAAGCTCACTGGGGATTGCGTAGCGGGCAACTTACACTTGGTGAATTGTTCGCTCATATTCATCCCGATGACTGGGCAGAAGTGCGAATGGGGCTACTGGCCTCGTACGATGCAAGCCACCTGGGAGGCATGTTCACGGTTGAATGCCGGATTGTACGCCCTGATCGCGCGGTGCGCTGGATCGCGTTACGGGCACGAGTTTACTTTAGCGACAGCGAAGGACGCCGAGTTCCCCTGCGGGCGATTGGCACGACGCTCGATATCACGGATCGCAAGCAGTCTGATGAAGCGATGCGGACGGCAGCGGAAATGCTGAGCCGCATGGGTTCGATTGCCAAAGTTGGTGGATGGGAATACGACATCTCGACTGAAACTTTGCGGTGGTCGGACGAAGTTTACCGGATTCACGAACTGCCCATTGGGACACCGGTCTCAGTCAATCGCGCGATCGAATACTATGCTCCGTCAGTCCGAACGACTATTTCGAATGCGGTCAGAGCGGCGCAAGTGTTTGGGACACCGTTCGATCTGGAACTGCCAATGGTGACGGCGCTTGGCACTGAAATCTGGGTCCGTGCGCAGGGAGAAGCAGTTCGACGAAATGGACGCATAACGAGTGTAGCCGGTGCGTTTCAAGATATTACCTCACAGGTTGATATCCGACAGGCGGCTGAGAACAGTCGACGTCGAACGCAGTTAGTGATTGATACGGCACTAGACGCGGTGATCGCCCTTGATGATAAGGGGCGGATCATCGAATGGAACGCGCAGGCCGAACAGACCTTCGGCTGGTCACCCGACGAGGCGATTGGACACCAGGTAACAGAGTTAATCTTCCCTGTCAGCCAGGCCGAGTATTGCCGGGACGTGATCAATCAATGCCAGGACCGCGAAGGATTGCGTTCTGCCGGTCAGCGAGTCGAAATCGTTGCCCAACATCAGTCGGGAGCAGCCTTTCCCGCTGAGATGTCGGTCTCTCAGGTCACCTCTGAAGAAGGAGAACGCTGGTTTAGCGTATTCCTGCGCGACATTTCCGATCGCAAGAGAAATGAAGCTGCACTTGAGCAGGCACGTACCGCTGCCGAAGCGGCCAATCGGGCCAAGAGCGAGTTTTTGGCGAACATGAGCCACGAAATTCGCACGCCACTCACTGCGATTCTTGGTTATGCTGAAATGTTGACGATAGACGGCGATTTATCTCAAGCACCCAAACGCAGGGTGGAGACGATTCATACCATTCGTAATGCTGGCGAACATTTACTGACCGTCGTGAACGATATCCTCGATCTTTCGAAGATCGAGGCTGGAAAGATGGTCGTCGAGCGGATCGATACTGACTTAGGTACCCTGTTTGGAGCAGTCATTTCCTTATTGCGTCCACGAGCAGTCGAACGAGGATTGTCACTTGATGTTATCTTCGATTCACCGATTCCTCAGCTTGGAAAGACTGATCCAACCCGACTGCGCCAGGTCTTGATGAATCTTGTTGGTAATTCGATCAAGTTTACCGAGACGGGGGGAGTCACCCTCCGATTGGGATTTGAAGGGAAGCCAGATACCGACGGCGTTCTGCGGTTCTCTGTTGTAGACACTGGCTGCGGCATGACCTCTGAGCAGTCTCAACGAGTCTTCACCGCGTTTACGCAGGCCGACTCGACGGTAACTCGTAAGCATGGTGGTACGGGCCTGGGACTTGTGATCTGTCAGCGACTGGCCAACCTGATGGGCGGGTACGTCGAATTGACCAGTACCGAACTTGGAATCGGCAGTGTATTCACTGCTTACTTTGCGATTGGAGCAGTCGCAGGCTCTGTCCCAATTGATAACTTGTCGGTTGTCGTTCCCTCCCGACCAACTGTTGAGGGAACTCCATCACAGAAGCTTTCTGGCCGTATATTACTGGCTGAAGATGGCGTCGATAACCAGCGGCTGATTGCCTTCATCTTGAAGAAGGCAGGGGCCGAGGTCGATGTCGCCGACAATGGCCGCCTCGCGTTGGAAGCGTTGATGACAGCAGAGTCGAACGGTCGCCCGTATGACTTACTGGTGACCGATATGCAAATGCCTGAGTTGGATGGCTACGCTTTGGCGACAACACTTAGGCGCCAACGGAACCCAATTGGGATTGTTGCCCTCACAGCACACGCGATGGCCGAGGATCGCGATAAGTGCTTAAACGCGGGCTGCGACGACTATGCCTGTAAGCCGCTCGACCGCGTTGCACTGATAGAGACTTGTGCAAAGTGGATGAATCCAGCAATTCGCATGGACCGAGGCAGCATGCATCCCGTCAACTTGGCGAACTCGCTGTCCGATAGCTGATCATCGAAGAGGATGCGGGCGATCCTTCCGAACACTGAATGGCCACTGTCACTTTTTTGTCACCCGGTTGCAATTGAGTTTAGTTCTGTCGTAACGAGCTCAACCTGTTTGTGCCTTCGACCGAATTGTCTGAAAACGCGACAGGCAACGACGAATGGATGAGGCCGATCTTCAGTCGTTTACCGAGATAGCGAGAACCGGTGGACAGTTTTGTGAGGCTTTCCAAGCGGGATTGAATAGTTATCTCTTCACGTTTTTGAGGCGAGAGACAACTCGATAAACGGGAGAATCGACGTTCGGCCTGGGGGTTCACAGACGACGGACTACAGCCTTTTTACGCCGCCATTTTTCCGCTTTTGCGTCACATGCATCAGATTGGATACGAACTACTCGAGAAGGCGAATTGAGATTCGTTGGCGGAAAAGGCATTCTGTCTTGCGGTCTTGGTCTAGTTTTATCGAAGACCGTTCGATTTAATCCTGTAGGTATTCGCACTATGCCGCTTCAGGCATCACGTCTCTGTCCAAGTTCCATCTTCACAACTCCTGGTTTTTCCGATCTTTCGTCTCAGCCGTTTCGGCAGACGCTCATCGTTTGTTTCGTCTCAGCTGTTTTCGCCAGGGTGTCTGGCGGATTCTTTTCTCGTTTCGTGAGGAGCCATTTATGTCGAAATCCCGTGTGTCTCGTAAGAAAGCGTTTACGCTGATCGAACTGCTGGTGGTCATTGCCATCATTGCGGTTCTGATTGCGCTCTTGCTGCCAGCAGTGCAGCAGGCCCGCGAAGCCGCACGCCGCACTCAGTGCAAAAACAACCTCAAGCAATTGGGGCTTGCTCTGCACAACTACCACGATGTGTATGGCACGTTTCCATACATCCATGGCGGTGGCCGTCAAGCCAACTGCAGTGGTGACTTGTACGGCGAATTCAGCCGCATTGGCGGAATGGTTGCCCTGTTGCCATACATGGATGGGGCACCACTGTTTAACCAAATCACGACCGGTTTTACTGATCAAACAGGCGCAGTTTGGGGTCCATACGGCCGTTACCTTTCAGGCGGTTCTCCAGTCAATGCTGACAACAATGCAGTAACTGCTGGCAACTACGATCCACCCTCCGACGGTGGATGCCCATCCTGGGCAGCAAAGCTTCCTGGCCTCATTTGCCCCTCAGATGTCCAAAACAGCTACGGTCGGATGGGAAAGAACAACTACAAGTTCTGCGTTGGACTCAGCGGACGTGAACGAACACCAACCGATTCGCAATGCTGGAGTGGTGGCGGTGCGACAAGCGGACTGTTCGGGTCGATCACACGGAACGGCGTTCGTGACTGTCTCGACGGCACTAGCAATACCATTGCAATGGCTGAGCGTTGCCAGGGTATTCAGCGTGAAGATATCTCGTTGTTGAGCGGTATCGGTGGTGCTGGTAACAGCGGCTGGACCGGCGGTGATGTTCCAGGAAAGAACGGCGGAGATGCCGACCAGAACATTGCTCGTGGCGTTTACAACACCGCAACCCGGCAGTTCAGCAATCCAAGTTACGTCGCTGCAGGACAATCATGGGCATCAGGCGACTACTGCCACGTTGCCATCAATACGATTGCTCCTCCTAACTCGCCAGCGGCAGTGAATGGCCAGTGGTGGACCCAGACTTCGGGGGTCATTCCACCAAGCAGCCGTCACACTGGTATCGCACAGGTTTTGTTGGCTGACGGTACCGTTAAGGCCATCAGCGAAAACATTGACACTGCCTTGTTTCGTGGTTTGGGCACAATGGCTGGGGGTGAGGTTCTTGGTGAATTCTAAGGATCTGCTGCTGGCTTAGTACTTTGCGGGGATCGCACTTAATTGTGCGATCCCCTGTTTTTTTGTAATCATGGTTGTTCGTGTATCATGCTTCAACAAACCGCCTCAAATCGATCCGGCGTTAACCCCGTTGGTCGGAATTGGAACAACCTCGTTGCTTGTTGTTTGATGGTACTGGCTGGTTGTGTCCGGCAGGAGTCTCTAACCGAGCAGGCGTTCCGAGCATTTGGCACTGGTAGTTACCAGGAATCCTTTGAGTTATGCAGGGATTCCGTCTCCGCTAACCTCGATCGAACCAAAAGCCTCAAGTTGATGATCCGGGCGGCCGTCAAGCGACAATCATCCCAACACATAACAGAAGCCGCCCATTACTTCGACTTATCAAACCCCTCCGAAAGTTCTCTTGCCGAAGAGGTATTCAGATTTCTCTCGGACAGTGAACGAGGGTGGTTTTTGAGAGGACTGCCAATTGAACATCAGGCGCCGACCGCCTGGTTGCGAAGACAGGCGGATTTTTGGGACAGCATTGGTTTTCGAAGAAGAGCGGCTTCTCTACGCTACCATTTGCTGATAGGACCGGAATTTACTATCGACGACTTGATTCGATTAGCGAACTTGGCTGATGCAGTTGATGACTCCACATATTATCCAGCCTCTCCAGAGACATCATGGAGTAGCGACTATGTTGATTTCGGGCGTCTTCGCGTTCTTAGTCAAGTAGGAAACAAGGCCGAGTCGCTTACTGGATTAGCAACGTTAGCACAAACATTTCCCAATGAAGCAGAGATTCAGGCAACTTATGGAAAGCTGCTATTCGACCTCGGGCGAACTGCTGAATATACCAATTGGAAGCAGCACGTTAGATCGATGATCCTCGACGATCCAGATCTTGCCTTTGCTGCTTCGCTCGATTTGTACCAGACGGAGGAGCCACAAACCGCGTGGCAACGTCTCACCAAATGTCTGCAGCTTGATCCAGAACACCTAGTCGCCACACAGCGAGTTGCCACCATCCTCCGGAATGCAGGTCAACCGGCAACTGCCGATCTCATGGATCAAAGAGCCAATGCAATCTCAGAGTATCGTGATCTACTGACCCAGATGTACGAACAGGGCCCTGACCCTATTCGACTTTCACGTGCGTTTCATCTTGCGTCTTCACTCGGACGGACGCTTGAGGAAAAAGGATGGGCAGCAGCCTGCAAAGCTCATAACCTCCCTGCAGAAAGTATCACTCCCAACCCGCCAACGGACATTCACCTTTCGAACTGGATAAGTCAGGTCGTGCAACGGCTCCCCCAAATTTATCCAGATCTGCTAAATCGAGCGTTACCGTCTCGCCCCCGTCTGGAGCAACAACTGCAGTACACACCGGGTTTCTCCGATGTCAGCAAACACTTGGGAATAGACTGGGTTTATGAGACTGGAAACGACTTCACTAAGCCCGGAGTCCACATTACGCAGACAATGGGGTCAGGAATTGGTTGCATCGATTACGACCTAGATGGGTGGACCGATCTGATTCTACCGCAGGGTGGCCAGGCCGGTCGCGGCCTACCACTAATAGCAACGCGAGACGCCATCGCGCGGAATCTTGGTGGGGTACGTTTCGAAAACGTCGGACTTCAATCGGGATATGATGATCATGGTTATTCGCAGGGGGTGGCTGTGGGAGATATCAACAGCGATGGTTTCCCTGACGTATACTCAGCTTGTCTCGGAACAAATCGCCTGTTCCTGAATCAAGGAGACGGAACGTT
>JAIXVG010000198.1 GCA_027483145.1 Planctomyces sp. | reverse complement strand
CGTCATTTCCAGGTGAACGGGAAGACCGTCGATAAACCCTCAATTTTCGTGAATCCTGGTGACGTGATCACCCTACGAAATCGTCCTAACCTCAAGGACGTTTATCGAGTCATCGTCGACAATAGAAACGTCCAAAACTGCGACTGGATTCAATTCGACAAGAAGGACTTGGAAGCCAAGGTCGTCGCATTGCCAACTTCGGTTGACATTAGCCTGCCAGTTGAAATTGGGGTGGTGATTGCGTTGATGTCGCGTTAAGTCCGCTTTTGTCACAGCTTGTACGCAAAACGAGCGATGGGTCTCTCCGCTGGTATGGAGATATCCATCGCTTTTGTTTTTATGCTTCGATTTCTGCTGAAATACAAAATACTAATTTTTTCGTGCAGATCACTGCACCATAGCGGAGAAACGAGGAGCAAAACCTGACTTTTTGCCCAAGGCCGATTTAGGATAATCAAGCCCGGCGCATCTTTAGAAATAACAGCGCACGTTCCCTCGATCTCGATTTGAGTTGGCTAGTGGCCAGCGAACCAACAGCACCAAAGTTCGCAACAGCATGGGTCAGCGCAGAAATGAGATTTCCTTTCGCTGGATGTATTAGCCTTCGTCGCTCTGGTCTGCAAGGACTAAAGGCATTGTGTGCATGAGTTGGCGTGATTCGCTGACGGTTAAGATTGCGTTGCCCGATTGAGAATCAGTCGATCAGAATTGGAACCGCGATATGCTCAATCCTCAAGCAATCCACCGGCTGGTATTGTTGGCTTTCCTCATACTTCTATTCATGGGGCTACAAGCCCACGATCCAAAGTCTAGTTCGAAAGCACTTGAGGAGGAACCAGAGCAACAAGACTTCTTGGCCACGCCATTGGGGCCACTAGAGCATCGCGGGGATTCGCAATCACTTTTCACGGTTGCGAAGGAAACGACGTTTTTCATTGAGCCGCTCGATGAAGATGGGTTTGTTGACTACGTCAGTGTGCTCAATCAAAGTGCTAAGGATGGGGTGACCGTTACCAACAATGCTGCCATCTTGTTCGTTAAAGCGGGCCTCGGTCTAACTGAACTGCAGGCAGAGCTACGCGATCAATTCTTTGAAATGCTGGGCATTGAGCCGCCTTCTCCGATCGACGCATACTTCAAGCCGCTTGGTAAATTGTCAGAGGAAGAGAACTCTCAATTTGAACAAGCGATTCACAGTCCATGGTCGGCAGATCGCTTTCTCTTTCTGGCCAAGTGGCTGGATACCAACGACACATCCCTGAATCTGGTGGTTGACGGAACTCGTCTACCGCGATGTTATCTGCCGCTGATTCCGCTGGGCAATCATCCACAACTTTTTTCAATTCATCTGCCGGTGCAACAGGCGAGTCGCAGTGCTGCCAGAGCCTTGGCTGCCCGGGCGATGCGGCGATTGCATGAGGGACGGTTGTTGGACGCCGAGCAAGATTTGCTGGCCTGCCATCGTTTGGCACGACTAATTGGGCAGTCGACATTCTTGATTTCAGGGCTAGTCGGTTTTGAAATCGAAAGCGTGGCTTACCAGGGGGATATTGCCTTGATGAGTCACTCAGAGCTGACTTCGCTCCAAGCTCTTTCTTATCAACAGGAGCTTCGCGACCTCCCACCGTTTCATGGTATGGCGCAAGAAATTGACGTTGCAGAGCGAATTAAGTGCCTGGACGCTTATTCAACCGTGATTCGTCGTTTTCAGAAACAGGAATTAACAGCGTATCAAATCGAGGACTTGCGAAAACGCCATAACGAAGCGTTTCATGTGATCAATCAAGTGTTCGGAATGGTGGTTGCTGAAGGACGTCGTTCACCAAGCAATGTGCCTGATCCTGAACTCGATCGAAGAATCGATCGAATGCGAACAATCGCAAGGGGATTGGTTGACGAGGTAGATGGAAAACCTGTGCTAAAGTCAACGAGCGAAATCCTCGACTATTATACTGGTAGTTCGCCCGAGGAGATTGGTCGCCAGGTTGGGGAAGGCTTCATATCGCTCATGTTGCCGGCTTACCAACCAGCCTATTACGCGGAAAATCGTGCGAGAATGCGGGGAACGCTTGCGCAAGTTGGATTTGCAATGGCAGCATATCGCGCAGATCATAACGCTTATCCATCGAACCTTAATCTGTTGGTCCCAAAGTATATTCAAGCAATACCAGATGACCTCTTTAATGATCAGCCGCTACGCTTTACCGCCACAGGCGACGGCTACCTCATTTACAGCGTTGGCAGGAACGGCACCGATGATGAAGGTCGAAGCTTCGATTCTCAGCCGCCTGGGGATGACTTAACATTGCAAATCTCTGGCAAAAAATGAGACTCACCTGTGGTCAAAGATGGACGTCGCTTGCCTCCTTCGATTAACACGATATTGTTCGGAAATCACGAGCCTCACTAACTGGCCACAACTATGAACTCGCTTAACACTCCCGCCTCCGCCGAACTCCCTTCAATTACCAAAGGGACCTACGCCTTCGTCAGCTTGGGTTGTCCCAAGAACCTCGTTGACAGCGAGAAGATGCTGGGGACGCTCGCGCTCGATGGATATACACTGGCTGAAGAACCAGCCGGGACCGATTTTGTTATCGTCAATACCTGCGGGTTTATCGAAAGCTCGCGGGCCGAGTCGAAAGCGGTCATTCGGGAAATGCTGGACCTGAAGCAAGCGGGGAAAACGAAGGGGGTTATTGTTGCGGGGTGCCTGCCAGAACGGTTGGGCCCTGCCCTTCTCGAAGAGATTCCTGACATTGACCATATCCTGGGTGTCTTCAGTCGCGAAGAAATCACCAAGGTCGCAGACCGCATGATCGGCGGCGTTCGCGAGCAACGATCGTTGTTCCGCCCTGCCCCGATCAAGGCGATGAACGATCAGGCCCGACTGCGAATCACGCCCAGACATTTCGCCTATCTGAAAATCTCGGAAGGCTGTGACCGAACCTGCACCTTTTGTGCGATCCCCAAAATGCGCGGCAAGCACTTGACCAAACCAATCG
>JAIXVG010000304.1 GCA_027483145.1 Planctomyces sp. | reverse complement strand
GATGGCTTTGCTGTCGATTGTCCTCAGTTTCTTTGTGGGAATTGGAGATGGAACGACCACCAGGAACAACGAGCGACGTTCTACGGCGGCTCAGCGGCGCGACCAAGATGGACCTAGTCGTGCCAATGACCAAACGGGTGTCAGTACTGCCTCAGGTGGATTGCTCGGTTTACAAGCACGAGCTCGTGAGATTGGGCGTCAAAAAAGTCCGTTTATCAATTGGGCGTGGGAAAGGTGGGAGTCGTTCAATCGCTTCTTTGAATCGGGATACGTATTCGCGGAGCCCGTCACTCGCTATCTGCCACTGCCAGTGCAGGATTTTCTCAGTGGGGGAGGTTGGTTAATTGGAGGGCCAGCGCTAGCGACGTTCGGCTGGTACGCTTGGCGACGCCGTCAGCGAAGGACTGGAAATAAGAAGTCGAATCCTGTCGAAACGAACAACCCCGTGCATTGATGATGCAACCATAGAACCAACCAAGCAGTCGCACCAGTAATTGACCGATTGTTCTGGTTGCGACTCCCACTGGTCGATTTTTCTGCAATGGACTTCGGTCTTAACTGTGTATTCGGCGGTCAACTGTTAGGGAACTTGCAGAGCTGCTACGGATTGTTCTCAAGACAGGTTGGCCCAGACGCCGCCGAGAGCGTCTGGGTTGTGGAACACAAGAGGCCAATTATGGCCAGGCCATCCCCCCGGCGATTGATGATAGGTAGTTGGGTCGGCGAGTTGATTAAGCTGCTTTGAATTGCGTAGCAGCCGATAAGGGTTCCTGGCACCGTTTCATCTGCCGGTTAGTCAGTGAATTTCAGCGCCAGTCGCGATTGCCACTCGGACGAGGAAAAGTCATACCCGTCTCCCCCTTCTGCATCGTGCAGCAAATGACACATCTCGTCAAACGCGTGCGAAGAGGGTCCGAGGGACGGTGTACGGGACATTTCAACAATTCCTACCAACCTACCGGAGGATGAGAAAGCGAAGATAGAGATGTTCATCGAAGGAGTCCAGTGGTGCAAACTGTATGAAGTAGTGCGGCTCCAAGTGAGGGAAAACAAACGAGACATTTGTTGCCCAGATACGTAATGCCATGTTAGAGGACCAGTTGGCTCGCTTTTTCTGACAAGTGCGTAACTCGTGCGCAGTTCAATTGCTTTCAATCGCATGCTTGGCCAAAGCAGCACAATCGACAGCAAGCCACAAATCGCCACGATAGATATAAACCGCTTGCTTCTCATCAATCTGACGACCGGTCGCAAATTGGCGTTTGTCAAGAAGTACATTCAAAGACACTCCATACTCTACTAGTAGCCAATTCGCTTACCGGAACAAAGGTAGCCATAACGCGGGATGGCGTCCCATGTTTGCCATTCGATCTTGGAGCGTTGCAACTCAAAGTGCATTCGAGAAATGTCGGGATGACTGTGTCTGAGGGAATACTGCAAGTATAACGCGCATACACCGGAGGATGGGCAGGTCATCGTTCATTGCTTCAGGGAGCGGCTTGCCACATGGTTATTCTAGAAGCTGTTTTAGAACCCTATGGCGGAAAAGACGGCAACGTGATCTGCCCAACAAAAGCGGCCACCAACCGGGTTTTGAAATGGCCTCCAGGAATACACGGTGAGTTCAGTTTGCCACAAGTAATCTTGGGCATTAGCCAATCATCAAACGGTATCTCGGGTTCAACGCAGTATCCGGTCTGGCAAGTCGCGTTCGACGATCGCGATCGGCTGAACGAACAGCAAGGCACTGGTGGCGCAATGTGGTAACCAGCGCCACACTGCCGAATAGTGAATCGTTGACCATTGCATACGATTTAATGCGATTCGCCGGACTGCAGATACTTTTGGCCAAAGCCGCAAAAACATGAAGAACCGGCTATCTATTTGAACTTTGCGGCCTAGGATGACATGGTGTTGGTTAGCTGATTTTAAGGATCATCTGGTCGAAGGCGATTCGGAAGACAGAAAAAAAAGCAGTCCGGTACGGTCCGGATGGCTGGTTTAACTGTAAGCCGACGAAGTCTGTCCCTGTTTCAAACGGGATAGACTTCGTCGGCTTTTTTCGTTTGTTGAATGGACAATCTCCGTGCGTGGCGTGGCTCGGTTCCAATATCTATCGGTGTTGGCGCGGCGGTACGGTGCTCGACTGCCCCAGGGGCACAAAAGGATTGATGATGAAAACAGATTTGGAACTGAAAACGTCTGTCTTGCAAGAGCTGGGTTGGGAACCTGCAGTGACCTCGACCGACATTGTCGTCTCGGTCAGTCAGGGGGTGGTAACACTTGGTGGTACCGTTCCGCATTTTGCCGAGAAAGGGGCCGCTGAACGAGCCATACAACGCGTGCCAGGAGTCAAGGCGATCGTCGAGAGGATGGAAGTCCATCTGGTCAATGACGCGAATCGTCAAGACCCGGAAATTGCCCAGGCCGTCGTCAATTCACTCCGCTGGCATGTATGGGTTCCCAATGGTGTGCGGGCCACTGTCGAGAATGGCTGGATCACTTTGACGGGAACCGTGACTTGGGGGTACCAGCGCGATTCGGCGTTCAGTGCAGTCAGTTGCTTGTCTGGAGTTAAGGGAGTGACCAACGAAATTGTAGTCAAACCCAGTGTTCAGGCAGCTACCGTTAAAAACGAGATTGAAAACGCGCTCGAGCGTGATGCTCATATTGATGCAGGCAAGATTCAGGTAACCGCTGATGGCAGCAAAGTGACCCTATCGGGCACGGCGTCTTCTTGGCACGAGCGGCAAGACGCCGGGATTGCAGCGTGGAATGCACCGGGCGTGTCGTCGGTCGAGAACAATCTTGCTCTGAGTTACTAGTGCGTCATCAAAGCCAAGTATAAGGGAAAGACAAGCTGTTAAGTCCGACAACGAAGGACGTTGCACCTTGCGGAACCCTAAAACTAAGCCGTGACACACCACCAGGAAGTTGTTTTCAAACTCGAAGCGAGATGCCTGACGACTCACTTCGAAGCAAAAAAGGTTTCGATCGGCCCCGAGCATACAGGTCTAACGGGGCCATCATTAGGCACAAACGAATAACCCGACTGCTTACGCAGTCGGGTCGCCAAGTGTTCAAAGACAGGTTTTCAGTCAATCGAAGGTCAGCAAGACCGATCGATGGAGCAGAATCGAGCAGCAATTCGAAACACTTCGCTATCGCGTTCTTCGCAATGCGAACTGCTGGCTCGCAGCGGGTAGATGTTCTACCTGCTGGATGGATCGAACTGATGTTTAGCGTTAGGAAATGCCCATGTCGACTAGTCCAGCCAAAACTCCGGAAAAGAAGCACGAAGGTAAGCATGAAGGTAAAGTGGTTGCCATGTCTGGCGACAAGCTCACCACCACCTGTGCCCAGGGGAAAGAGCACTGTCATACGGTTGCTAAAGACGCCAAAGTGACTTGTGATGGCCACCCAAGCAAAGCAGCCGATCTCAAGGCAGGCACGCCCGTTCGCGTGACCACCCATAAAGATGACAAATCAATCGCCACGGCCATTGATTCAGGAAAGCCAGCTCCTGCTGCCAGTCATAAGGCGTAGTTCGTCTTCGCGAAGCCCCATGTGTCGTCCGATGCATGGGGCTTTTGTCGCGTTTTGTACGAGAGTTGGTTCTTTGACTTCTCCGTTTCACCTTTCAATTCAGGAATAGCTTCATGTCTCATAAGAATTCGGTCGTCGCGATCTTCGAAAAACACGCAGCCGCCGAGAAGGCAGTGAAGCAATTACAAAAGGCGGGCTTTGATATGCACCGGTTGTCAATTGTCGGCAAGGGGTACCACACCGACGAGCATGTGGTGGGCTACTTCAATGCAGGCGACCGGATGCTGTACTGGGGAAACACCGGGGCGTTCTGGGGCATTATCTGGGGTTTACTCTTCGGTTCCGCATTCATCACGGTTCCTGGTTTTGGCCCACTATTGGTCGCGGGGCCATTGGTTGCGTGGATGATTACTGTTCTTGAAGGAGCTGTCGTTGTCGGTGGCGTAAGTGCTTTAGGTGGCGCACTGGCCAGCATTGGAATCCCCAACAATAGCATAGTGCAATACGAAACCGAGATTAAGGCAGGCAAGTTTATGATGATTGTTGATGGTACCCCGGAAGAAGTGACAAAAGCCCAAGAGATACTGGCTCTTGGCTCATCGTCCAACGTCGAGCTGCATTTAAGTGCAAGCCCCCAGGCTGTCCTCAACTAACTATTCGAATTGGTTCTCCGTACAGGTCGGAAACGATTCCGATGTTCGTCGTTCATACTTTTTCATTTGCCCAGGAGTTTCAAGATGAGCAGTACCGCATTTACTCGCAGCGATGGCTTGATCATTAAAGAGCCGATAGTTCCCTCCGTTCGCGGAGCGACTCAGTCTTTCAATTCACACCGCCGGAATCCTCTCGCTTTAGATGCAGGCGTTAGCGTAGACAGCATTAGCAATCTGAACCAACTTCTGGCCGACACGCTGACTATCCGCGACCTCTATAAGAAACATCACTGGCAAGCGTCAGGCGAGACGTTCTATATGATTCATCTTTTGTTCGATAAGCATGCCGAAGAGCAGTCGGCGTTGGCCGACCTGTTGGCTGAGCGGGTGCAGACACTGGGGGGTGTCAGTGTGGCGATGGCTGCTGATGTCGCCGAGGCAACGCTGATTCCCCGGGCACCCAAGGACCGGGAGAATACCCGCACTCAGATCGAGCGTCTGCTGCAGGCCCACGAGATCATCTTGATGGAATCACGTGCTATGGCCCGCGCTACTGCGATTAGCGGCGACTTAGGGACCAATGATATCCTGGTGTCTGATGTGATTCGTGGCCACGAGCTGCAAGTCTGGTTCTTAGTCGAGCACATTCAGCCTAACGACTAATAGACCGAATTCGCGGGACTACCGGCTGACGGTAACGATGTAACGAGGTTGAGTGTCACCCAGTCGGACGCCTTCGAGGAGTTGCCGCAGCCCAAGGGACGCAAAAAAGGGGGCGGAACCTGATGCCTTTGATGGCCGGTGCTTCGCACTAGGGGTCGGGAGTGGGTAGACTTATGGGGACTGGCGGCCAACGGGTCGTCGGTCGCGGGCCCCAATCTGGGTGGTTGTCTTGAAGCATCCTTGGCGAAAGTGAATAGATCGATATGGCTGACAATTCGACCGGTGTCATCTCTGGCTCGGCACTACTTGAACGTCTTTCCTGGCGATATGCCTGCAAGAGTTTCGATCCAAGCCGCACGATCTCTGATACCGACTGGCGCGCTTTGGAACAAGCGTTGGTTCTGACGCCGTCGTCCTATGGTCTGCAGCCGTGGAAGTTTGTGGTAGTCACCAGTCCCGAAGTGAAGGCTCAACTTCCGGCGATCTCCTGGAATCAGGGACAGGTTCGCGATGGCTCGCACGTAGTCGTCTTTACTGCGCGGGAATCGGTGTCTGAGGCCGATATCGACCGTCACCTGAATCGCATTTCGACTGTACGGGGGACACCGCTTGAGAGCCTCGCCGGGTTCAAGCAAATGATGTTGGGGAGCTTTAAGAATCCGCCAGCCGGATTCACGCCGTTTGGGTGGGCTGCCAATCAGGTTTACATTGCACTGGGGAACCTGATGACCTGTGCAGCAGTGATGAATATCGATGCTTGTCCGATGGAAGGGATTGTGGCTTCTAAGTATGACGAACTGCTGGGGCTAAGCGGGACGGGCTATAAGACGGTGGTAGTGTGCGTGTTGGGTTATCGGTCAATCGATGACAAGTATGCTTCGCAGGCCAAGGTTCGTTTTGCGGCAGCGGACGTTGTCGAGTATCGGTAATAGGTAATTTGATGTTGCGGGTTCGGGACTGCTAAAAGACGAACAGAGGCGCTCATGGATCTCTCTCAAGCCGAGCCGGTAACGTTGCGAGATGCAGCCCTGCCAACAGGTGGGACAGGGGCGGGCGCGGCCACGGTTGAACTGGCAGCTAAGCTGGTTGACTTGCAGAAAGACTATCACCTGGGAGAACACGTCGTTCGGGCGCTGCGAGGGGTGTCGATCGATTTTCCTGTCGGGGATTATGTCGCCATTATGGGGTCGTCGGGGAGTGGTAAAAGCACGATGCTCAACCTGCTGGGAGCACTCGATCGGCCAACGCGGGGGACGTACATTCTGGCAGGAAATGATGTCAGCGAAATGGATGATGACGAGCTTTCAGAAGTTCGCAATCGGCTGATTGGGTTCGTCTTTCAGTCATACAACCTGATTCCGCAGTATACGGTGCTGGAGAACATTCAGGTGCCGCTGCACTATCGGTCGGGTCAACGCCGAATCACGTCGGAAGATAACGATCGTTGTTATGAACTGGCCCGGCGCGTTGGTTTGACCGAGCGGATGGACCACCGGCCGTTTCAGTTGTCTGGAGGACAACAACAACGCGTCGCGATTGCCCGGGCACTTGTGAACAACCCCGAGATTATTCTAGCAGATGAACCAACCGGAAACCTCGATTCGCAGACCGAGTCGGAGATTATGGAACTGATGGCCGAACTGAATTTGGAAGGCCGGACGATTATTCTGGTAACGCACGAAAACTCCGTCGCTCGGCGGGCGAAACGCCAGATCATTATGAAGGATGGCGTGATCGCACGCTACGGGCTTTTTGATGCAGCACATGAAAGCAAGTAGTTGATCACCAAGCTGCAATTGCGGTGGTTTTCGCATCGCTTATGTGCCGCTGACGCTTGCCAAAACCGGGCTGGTTGGCGATTCTCGCGGGATGCTTAATCAACAATCTACTGCCGATCCGGTGTTGTCGGTCAGCGATGTCACCGAGTGCCTCAAGCTGGTCATCGAAGCCCATTTTGTGCGGGTGCAAGTGGCTGGTGAAATTTCGAACTGCGTCAAAGCGGGCTCGGGACATGTCTATTTCACCCTGAAAGATGATGGGGCGCAGTTAAAGGCCGTCATGTGGCGGATTGCGGCCAGTCGACTGCGGTTTCAACTGCAGGATGGACTGCAGGTCATTGCCACTGGCCCAATCGAGTTGTACCAGGCTCGCGGGCATTACCAACTGATTGTCGAGCAACTGGTGCCAGCCGGCCTGGGGCCGTTAGAGTTGGCGCTCAGGCAGTTGCAGGCGAAGCTGGCAGCTGAGGGACTTTTCGATCAGGCTCGTAAGCGGCCGTTGCCCAGGTTTCCTCGAAAGATTGGGCTCATCACCAGTCCGTCCGGGGCAGCTATTCGTGACTTGCTGCAAGTGATGACTCGGCGTTGGCCGGGGGTGCAGGTGGTCGTTTTTCCGGTGGCCGTTCAGGGGGATGGAGCTGGAAAGCAGATTGCATCGGCGTTTCGGCAGGTGCCGCTGTTTCCTGAAATTGATGTGGTCATTACCGGTAGAGGAGGG
>JAIXVG010000455.1 GCA_027483145.1 Planctomyces sp. | reverse complement strand
GGATTTGGCGGGGGTGGGGGTGGATTTGGTGGTGGCGGAGGGGGCTTCGGCTTCTAATCTGCTCACGCAGCGACCTGCCTCAACATAACATTTCCAACGACTGGGAAGAGAGTTTCACACTCTTCCCAGTCGTTGCTTTTGATAGTGACTTTAACGCTGTATAGTTCCGCTGAAGGGAATGATATTGAGATTCAATAAGGTGGAGGATCCCTATCTGTGGATGCCGAACAACTGGCAGAGTACTTGACCATTCGAGATCAGGTCTATCACGCTCTTCACGATGGTTCGTACGTCAAACAGAGCCGTGGGAGACAAATATGCCAATTGTTGATTCTGGGGTCGTTCGAAAATCCAATCAGTTGGCATATTGTAGAAGTCTTGCGCACGCGGCTTGATGCAGAAACCTACTTGCATCGTGTATGCTGGCGAGCCGATCTTGATTTGAGTGCCTTCATGACGCCGGTCGAGCGACTTCGGTATCCTCGTCCTTATGCACCGACCATTGAGGTGGGATCGGTCCTTATCAATCGCGACGAGATGGACCAAGTCCTTACTCCCTTTCAGCAAGTATTAGTCCCGTTAAACATTCCTGAGCATCCGATCTTGCTTGATGGAGTTTCGTTCGAGCTAACACTTGGCGGCCTCTTTTGCAGCAGCCGAATTCACTGGTCTAACCAACTGCCAGAGGCTTGGCACGCGTTAGAACTGCCGATCGTACAACTGCAAGCGTTCTTTGAACGGTCGTGGCAAGAAGGCGGACAACAACCGCAAGATACCGACTTATAACCATCGGATTCGGCGATCACTCTGAGCGACTGCAATCGTTTGGTGGCATTGTTGGGCGGAAGCCGCCCGGGTCGCCCTTCTCCACTTCACTTGTCTTTGGGTACCACCGGCTCGGCCAGTGCCTTAGCCATATTCTCTCCTCGACTCCATCATCCCGGTCACCCCCTGCGGCCGCTAAACAATTCTCGCGCAACCCCTCTAGATAGGGTGAGGGGACAATTTTTATACCGTCCTCTTTCAGGAACGGTTGGCCAACTTCGTTTTGCTGAGTCGCCGAATCTTTGACTGAGACGAACACCCCTGAAGAAAGTTACAGATTTTGATTGATGAAGGTCTCGAACACCGGACTAAACCAAAACTCGCGATCAAGAAGTCGTTCGAAGTGCTGCAATGGACGACACTTTGAAAGAAACAGAACATGTCCAGACCTTCCGCTAGCGGTACGTCATTTTTTGTCCAACGGGTTTCGTGGCCGGCCCCTAGTTTGGCTATACTATTGTGACTGCCAGCATTGGCCCTGGACCCGGCCGACCTTTTCGCTCATTGCTTTTCACTTCGGAATCTCAAATGCCCCAGTTTCAGTTATTAGGCCTGTTAGTACCACGCTTTCTTGCTTGTCGCCAATTCTTGTTGGGAACGATTGCTTGGGCGCTCTTGACGATGGGTGCCGCCGATGCTGAAACGCCTCCGGCTGACAAGCCAATTCCCACTACAGACGCCGTCAAAGCGATGAAGCTTCCCGACGGGTTCAAGGCGACCTTGTTCGCCGGAGAACCCGACATCGTTCAGCCGATCGCCTTTACGTTTGACGATCGGGGACGAATGTGGGTTGTCGAATGCCTCTCTTATCCCAAGTGGACCTCAGATGGGAGCGGGCACGACCGAATCACGATCCTTGAAGACACCAATGGCGATGGCGTCCACGATAAGCGAACCGTGTTCTTCGATCAGAGTGTCAATGTTTCGGGGATTGAAGTCGGGTTTGGAGGGGTTTGGCTGCTCAGTATTCCCAATCTCGTCTTCATTCCAGACGCGAACTCAGATGATAAACCCGATGGTCCCCCGCAGGTAAAGCTGGAAGGCTGGGACTTGGGAGCCAAGCACAATGTCCCCGCTGCACTCGGTTGGGGACCAGATGGCTGGCTCTACGGATGCAACGGCATTCTTTCTAAGTCGCGTGTTGGGCTTCCCGGTTCGCCTCTCGAATCTCGGCCTCCACTCGATTGTGGGACTTGGCGATATCATCCCACTGAGAATCGTTACGAGCCATTCGCTTATGGGACAACTAACCCCTGGGGTCTCGATTGGGACGACTATGGACAGGCCTTCGTCACCAACTGTGTGATCAAGCACCTGTTTCACTTTGTCCCCGGTGCCCATTGCGATCGGATGTTTGGCCAGGATGTGAATCCCAATATCTTTCACCCGATTCCCAGTATTGCCGACCATTTTCATTGGGCAGGGGGTCACTGGACGACTAGCCGCGGCGGGGCAGAGCATAGCGACTTTGGTGGTGGCCACGCCCACTCAGGAGCGGCGGTCTATCTGGCCGACCAGTTTCCGGCCGAGTACCGCAACAGCATTTTCATGTGCAACATTCACGGTAACCGGCTCAACCGCAATCTGCTGACTCCCAAGGGGTCTTCTTATGTGGGCGAGCGGGCGCCCGATTTTCTGTTCGCTAACGATCCCTGGTTTCGTGGCGTTGCGGTGAAGCAGGGGCCGGAAGGGGCCTTGTATGTCTCTGACTGGTGCGATACGGGCGAGTGTCACAACTACGATGTCGCTGACCAGACGAACGGCCGAATTTATCGAGTGACCTATGGCGACTATAAGCAGCCCCACGTCAACCTGGCCAAGCTGAGTGATAGCGATCTCGTTGCCCGGCAACAATCAGCCAATGAATGGCAAGTTCGTCGCGCACGGCGGCTCTTGCAAGAGCGTTCAGCCGCAGGCCGACTATCGGGCGACGCGTTGTCTCAGCTCGAACAGCAACTGCAAACCGCCAAAACAACTCCTGGCCGTTTGCGGGCAGGATGGGCGCTGCATGCGACCGGTCAATTGACGGTTGATAACTACATCGTTGGCCTCAACCATCCCGACGAGCACATTCGGTACTGGTCCATCCTGCTGGGACTCGACAGCTTTCCCGAGGATGCCAACTTCCTCAAGGCCATTGCTCGTAAGGCGACCGTCGAAACCAGCCCTCAATGCCTGTTGGGGCTGGCCTGTGCTGCACAAAAACTGGCCCGCGGGTCAGATGCTGCTCGAAATACAGCTATCGAAATCGTCTGGGTCATCCAAGCTAAACCCGCGGTTACTGGCGATAGCTACCTGCCCCACATGGTCTGGTTTGCTGCCGAGGCTTTCGTGGAGAAAGACCCGGTCGCTGCGACTAGATTGCTTACGAACGGCCAGTACCCATTATTACGGCAGTCCCTGGCCCGTCGGCTCGCCCTGTTGCCGCAAGGGTTGCCGCTGGTCCTGAAGGCGATTGCCAGTGACAACACCCAAGTTAAACAAGCTGCGGTCTGGCAGGCTGATGCCCTCAAGGGAATCCTACAAGCCTACGCAGGCGTGCGAGAATTGGCCCAACCGGCAGAATGGCCGGCAGCTCGGTTGGCTTTGCAAAAGTTGACCGATCCCGAAGCACAGCGTGATTTGCGCTCCCTGGCGGTGCTTATCGGCGACGAAGCGGGGATGGAAGAGCTGCGAGTTATCGTGGCCAACCAATCGGTCGCAGCGATCGATCGCGAGCATGCGCTTGGTTTGTTGGTCAACCGCCGCGCGCCAGGTATTGTTGATCTGTTGTTGAAGCTGTTAAACGATCCTTCAGTTCGAGGAACCGCCATTCGCAGTCTTTCGCAAGTTGGGGATACCCGAGTTCCCGAAGCCCTGCTGAATGCTTATGTCGACGGGACCGATACCGATCGGCAAGACACCATTCAAACTCTCACTTCGCGTGCCGAATGGGGTCTCGCTCTGGCCAATGCAGTCGGCAGTGGGCAAGTTCCCAAAGCAGACGTCTCGACACTGACCATTCGTCAACTGCGAATGCTTAACCATCCCGAGCTCAACCGCCTGCTCACCGAAGTGTGGGGCGAAATCAAACCCGCCTCTCAGCAGAAGCAGGAACTGGCAGAGAAATATCGCCTTCGCTATACCCCCGACGTCGTTGCCCAGGCCAACTTGAAAAATGGTCGAAGCGTCTTCACCAAAAACTGTGGCAATTGTCACAAGCTTTTCGGAGAGGGCTATCCCGTCGGCCCCGAGCTCACCGGCTCGCAACGAGGTAACCTCGAATATCTGCTAGACAACGTCCTCGACCCGAGCGCCATCGTCCCCTTCGACTATCGCATGTCTGTCATTGCACTTGATGATGGCCGAGTTATCCAGGGGATCGTGGTCGCTGAAAACAACGTCAGCCTGACAGTCCAGTTGGCCAATCAGCGCCTCATTGTCGACCGTTCGCAAGTCGAAGAGATCGTTAAATCGAATGTCTCACTGATGCCCGAAGGTCTATTCGATAACTTAGCCCCCAACGACCTGCGCGACCTCATCGGCTATCTACGCAGCCCCGAACAGGTACCGCTCGATAGCAAGTGAAACCAGTCATTAACTGTCGAAGTGTTTGCCCAATTGTGATTTGAAACCTCTCGGTAAGAGAGCATGGCTTCGTATTTCCAAGCATTTCCCATACCTGACTTTGCTGAAAACTGAGCCGCGCTCCTTCAACGGGCTAAGGGTCGCGTTTTATGGAGCGAGACAGCACAGTTGGCTGAGTTAACATCGCGTCTTGAATTGCAACATCAACTGATTGACTATTGATGGAGATCCTGCGAAGCATGTCCCCCGAGTTTGTCGTTAACGCCAGCATGGTTCATTTGCCTCAGGTCTTGCGCTGGTCGGGAGCCATTGCAAAACGCCTGCGGGGGTACAATATTGCCCTCGCTGGCAAAAGTTCGGGGAGTGCACTGACCGATGCCCTCACGCTGGCAGACCTGACTGTGCAAGAGTTAATTGTCGCAGCCTTGCGCGATGCCGACCCGATCTTCCGTACCTGTCGCATTGAGGCTGAAGAGGTCACCGGTGACTTAGGCCGGTTTGCGTCCAACAGCCCTCTAGTCATTGCTCTCGACCCGATCGATGGGACCAAACAGTATCGGGACAAAACCGGTAACGGGTACGCCGTCATGTACCACGTTCGCTCGCATGAGACAGTTCACTATTCGCTAGTCTTTATTCCGGAGAAAGGCCCGCATGGCCATTGGCTCGAAGTTTCGCCAGGCCAAATTCTCTCTGGCCCTGATGACCCTTCGCGTCCGGCAGAAGAGGTCCTGCGAGCCATGACCCCCATCACGGCCGATGCTCGCGAAACCGCCAAAAATATTTACCTCATCGGATTCCAAAGCCGCGATCGCCAAGCCGCTGCAGCGGTCAGCCAAACAGGTCTGGTTGGCGTCGCTCCCGATGATATGCCTGGAAGCATTTACGACCTTTTTGCCACCGGCCAGTTTGCCGGTTCGCTCATCCATTCCCCCAACATCTACGACTATACCGTTGCGCTGCATATCGCTCGCGAACTGGGAGGTAACTCGGTTTGGGTTCACAATGGAGAGCCTGTTCATTTTGGCGAAACCTGGATGGATGACCGAGCCGATATGCTCCGGCTCCCCGGTATTGTCGCGACTGCTGCTTCCCCGGACGTGCTGGCCAAGCTGGTTTCAGTCGCCAAAAACTGG
>JAIXVG010000412.1 GCA_027483145.1 Planctomyces sp. | reverse complement strand
GATCCGTGAGCAGCGACTGGACTTGCTCGATCAGAACATCCATGACTTCGGGGGTGGTCAGCAACAAGACTTCTGACACCGAGGAACAAATGCGTTGGTGAGCCAGCTCACGGAGACAAGTGGCTTTGTTCCAGCAGTTCCCCCGTCGGGCTGCACTGCACCGGTATCCCCCTTCATTGCGGCCTTCCGCGTACAATTTGCTGCCACAGATTCCACACACGAAGACATTGGACAAGAGGCTGCGGGAATTCCGAGGAACTCCGAACAACGGATGATCGGGACCGGAACGAGGAACTGATGGCCGGGCACGGCGATCGATAACATCGTTCGCGCGATACCACAGCCAGTCTTTGACCATCCTCAGGTGTGGCATTTCGCGCTGTTCGATCTTTTCCGGATTCGGGTTACGAATCGAATTGGATTGGCCCGTCCGGTATTTTTTGGTACTGACCTCCTTACGAAAGTACTGGACACCCCGATACTGCTCACAACGAATCAGGCTGAGAACATTTCGGGCCGTCCAGCGGGATGTCAGGGCATTAGACACCTTAGGGAGCCCGGCCTGGGTCAAATAGGCAGCTACATCTTCCAAGGGTTGCTTCAAGGCCACCATCCGAAAGGCTTTGATGACGATCGGCTTCCACTGCGGATTGATCTCGTCGAACTTAGGAGATTTCGGGGAAGCGGGGTTCTGCTTGTACCGGCGATAGCCGGGGCGTAACGGGCCGATGGCAGCGCCCATGCGCCAGAACCCGTCATGGCTCCGCTTGATCCGGAATCGTGTGTAGTAGTTGGCCTGTCCGTGGTGCCGTTGGGCTTCTTCCAGCCGCTGCTGCCAATCTTCATTGGCTGTGTCGACGAAATCGTTGATGCAGATGACCCGGATCCGCTGGTCGACCGCCCAACCAACCAGATCCATGCAGGGGGCAACACCACGAAACAGCCGGCTGGAATCTTCGACCACAATCAGATCCCAACGCCGGTCTCGAATGCCGGCACGCACCAAATCGATTCCGGGCCGCGAATGCAACTCGCCCGAAATCCCCTCGTCCGACAGCAGCTGAGACGAGCCTGGCTTGGGGGCATTATCGTTCAGAAACTCGCGGCAGAAGTCGTCCTGGTCCGCGATGCTCTGCTGACGTTGTTCGTCCTTTGAGAACCGCGCGTAAACCAACAGGCGGTAATTCTGTGGGAGGGGGACGTTCAGATACATCGACAGGCCTCCCCGTGAATCGAGGAAAGCCGCCGAAGCGTACTGCGGTCCCTCAGCCTGCCGCCGCCATTTTGTGATAGATTTGTGCTAAATCGACTCCTCAACAACCGGTGATATTCGTCACCAACCGTCGATGACTGGATAGACGCAAACTCTTGCAAGAAAACGAGTTTGCACGTAACTGTCGACTTGATCGTTGGTTGCAAAAACCGAGGAGTTTTATTCCCCCCTCTCCGCTTTTTGAATTTGCACTGGTTCGCATGCGTTTGCAATCCATGGCGGTAAACCGCATGGATGCAAAGACTTACAGTGGTGTTTGCGGTGTCGTGCCAGCCACTGCAAGCATACGCTGCGCTGCATTTTGCGCCCTACTTTCGGCATCTACTACGCCCGATTTTGAGCCTCCCGATTGAGCCTCATTGATTGGCTTCGGTTGAGGATCTGTTGGCGTGGTACTGCGAGCAGACTTCTCTGCAATGGCTTTGCTCTTCGCTCCAATAGCCTTGCTGAAGTGAGATTCGGTGATTTGGGGGTAGTGCTTCAAGCTTACCTTAGCATCGTGGCCCATCCATTTGGCAACCACATGCAGAGGGAACTCGTCTAGAAGTTCCGTCTCGCGGCTCGAACGCAGGTTATGGAATGGCTTAGCCCAAGGTTCCAGGCTGGCCCGTCTGATGAGCTTTTCGAAGGTGGTCCGCAGGTTGGTGGCTTTCCAGCCTGAGGGCCCTTGGGAAGTGGCAATGTAATTCCCACCCACGACATGGGTTTGACCTTCCGCCATCTGTTCCCAAGCTTCCTCCAAATATGGCCGAAGTTCTTTGAAAATCGGAACGGTCCGGCTTTCCTTCCCCTCGTAACGTTCGGTCTTGGGGCTGATGACCGTCATCAGGTTCTTGTCCCAATTAATATGCCGCCACTCCAACGATAGGACTTCAGTCGGACACCGTAAGCCACCCAGGCGAGACGGGGCGATAATGATTCGCCAATTGGGGTTGGCCAGTTCGAGAAGCGGGTTGATGGTAACCATTCCCACAAAGCACTGCCGGGCGATCATGGTTGAGCGGCTGCCGCCGAAGAGGTCGATGACGTTTTCTCCAGTTCGCGATGAGTACTGAAGCGCCCGCACCAGTGAATTCGACCGGCTTCTTGGTCAGGTGGACCAAGCTCTCCGGGTTGACCTTCTTGATGTTCCACAGAGCGGTGGCATTGTCCGGGCCGAGGAGGTAGAGGGCAGCCCGTTCCATCCAGCCTGTTCCTCTTTTCGTGGCAGATGGGATGCGTTCGAGAATGGTACCTAAGGGCGTCATGCAGTACCGCCGTTTCGTGCCGAGCTGGTGGATTTGTCATTGAGAATTCATGTTTGATTGGGCTTCTTCAGTAGTAAGCCAGGTTTCGACCGTGTCCATCAATCCTGGACCACCTCAAGTCACGTCTTTTTCGCCAGAGGGTAGTGAAACCACTCCTAGTGAGATCTGAATAAGTTACTGAGAAGATCCCGTTAAGCATTTTTCGCAAACTTGCCAGCTTGACAATATGCCTATTCAGAAGCTTACGTTATCGCAACATTTGACCGCAGCAGCACACCCGAATTACCTGCAACAGTCGCTGCGATACGGAACCCTTTTTCGATCTTACGATCATCGCAAGAAATGCCTCGTACATCACACTCGCTTCTGGACTAGCCATTCATGAGTTTTCAACAGAGCGTTGAGAGTTATCTTTGGGGTTTAGTAGGCCGATCAGGAAGGCGAAGGAACGAGAAGCATGCTGCTTCAGGACTGTTTGCCGCGCTAATGGCGCCGCTGGAATTGAGAGACATTCCAGGTTCGCTCGTCGCGATTCCGGGCCAGCAGGAAACGGGACAAGGGGGTGCTTCAAGCAGCCCAACTCTCGCAACGACAACGTTGCCAACCTACGCCAATCCTGCGGCACATTCGGCGACCGACACAGGGGATGCTCTCAATCCAAGTTCCGCTTCGAGCTCAAATGGAACTGGCACTGTCACAGGCGGGGTGAACCTGGGATCGGCAGCGATAGGCAGTCAGGGCGAAACGCAGGCAAGCGCTACGAGTCCCAGCTTGGGGACGATTCTTCCGTCGGCGTTTCAAACGGTACCTGAAAACAGCGCAGCAGCAAACACCGATAGCGGATTGCCAAGCGCGACCGGCGGCGTCTTACCATCAGTGACACCCTCCGCAGGCGGTGGCACAGTTGCTGTACCAGCTTCGAATGGGATCTCGAGTGTTTCAGTGGAGGCTCCTCAGGCATTGGGAATGGGTGGAAGTTCCGGCGGCGGGGGAGGAGGCGACGCACCAACACCCGCAGCGGCATCTCCAGCCGCTCCATCGAATGCAAGCGGCCAAGGTGGTACTTCGAGTTCGCCAGCAGGCGGTTCGGGAAGCTCTGGGTCGTCGACTTCGGGGTACAGACCTGGGAATAGTGCCACTTCAGCTAGTTCCCCAATCCAGCTTGCAGCGGTGACGGAGTTGCCTGCTGAAGGGCGGCCGGACGCCACAACCAAGACTGGGGAAATGTCAACGATCACACTTTCGACTGACCGCCTTGAGGATTGGAAGATCGAGGAGTCAGGGGGCAATTCACCGGGGATTGGTACGGCTTCGATCAACGATGGCGGACTCGACCTGCGGTTGGGCAATTCATTCTTACTACAGGCCAAACGCTCGTTCTTGGCGAACGCCAAAACAAAGCAAATTGTATTCAACTACAGCAACTTGACCTACGGCAGCGTGGGGGCCAGTTCGATCAATGATGCCGTTGAATTCTCGGTCGTGGACCGGGAAGGCCGCTCGATTGTTTCGCCGTTCTCAGCCGAGCGAGAGTCGGCCATCAACGGCACCGATAGTCTTAGTTTGCTTGCAGGACGGACGGTTTCAATTGATGGCGAAAGAATCACGGTTAATCTGCCGGCCATTAACGTGGAAACCGAGCTGACGTTTGTTGCCCGGCTGGTCAGCAACAATTCCTCGGTCGGAACGCGGATCGGCATTAAGTCTGCAAAGGAAGCAACATCACCCGTCATCGCGGCTACTCTGGTAAACGATACGGGTTTTGGAAACGCTGAAGCGTACCTTCGCGACGGGAAAACGACCGACCCTGCAATTTGGGGATCGGTGAATGGGACTCCGACGAGTCTAGAAGTCTCTTTTGACGGAGCAACTTTTCAAGATGTAGCCAGTTTTTTGAACGCCCAAGGCCAGTTTGCCTTCAGGCCGCAAGGCCTTCAACCAGGCAGTTACACTCTGACGCTGCGCAGCGGTGATGCTCGTGGTGGCCAGTCTCTAACGACGGTTCCATTTGTGTTGTCGACTGGTCCCGCGGTTGAGATTTCGGGCCCGTCTGTAACCGAAGAAGGTTCCTCGGTCGATTTAACCAGTGCCTCGCTTTCGCCACCAGTGGCGGAAATTGTTGACTGGAAATGGAGCACATTCAATGGGTTCACTGCCGTTGGTGAAACCTCATCCTTCACATTTGGTACACCGGGAACCTATGGGGTAACGCTAATCGCTACTGATGTGACTGGGGCATCAAAGACAACATCGACCACAATTGTTGTAAACGCAGTCGCTCCGACCGTCAGCATCTTTGCCAGAAATGGGGCGTCCGAAGGGAGGGCCATCGACTTCGAACTTAGCACCAGTTCTCCGTCAGCGATGGGTGGGACTTGGGCTGTTAACTGGGGTGATGGTACTCAATCAACTGTAGCGAGATCGGCAGAGACCATTCAGCACATCTACGCGGATGGTGCGTCGAGCTTCACAGTGACGGCAACGTTATCGGTTGGAAATGGCTCTTATGCGGCTGTCCCGATTGTTGTTGCGGTGGCAGATGTTCCGCCTATTGTTACCCTTCTTGGCCCGACCAGCGGTTGGCTGGGCGAGACTGCCACGTTTACCTTGAACGTGGTGGATGTTCCGGGCGATGCAGTCATTCGGACGATTGTTAACTGGGGGAATGGTGAATCCACCCAGTTTGACGGTTTGCCCACGGAGATGACACATGTCTTCAGCGGTCAGACTGGGGCGCGGACCATCGTGGCAACCGTGGTAAACGATGATGGAAGCTTTACCTCGAATTCCTTAACGATCACTGTTGGCAATCCGTATAGACCACCTGTTGCAGCGGACGATGAGTTTACCGGCGTTGAGGACGGCAGTGTAACGGGCAATCTTTTTGCCAACGACAGTGTCTTTGGGAACCTAACGCTTTCGCCCGTTATTGAGACCCAGCCGCAGTACGGAACTCTGGCTGTTGCTGCGAACGGCGACATCGTTTACCAGCCTGCCGCCAATTACTTTGGCAATGATAGCTTCACGTATCGAGTAACGGATGGCATCGCCGTGTCGCCAATCTCGACGGTTCGGATTGGTATCTCTCCAGTCAATGACGTGCCGGCCGCTGTGTCAGAAACATTTGTTGTTGAAGAGGATTTCACGCTTTTTCGAAACGTCCTTGCTAACGATACAGACGTTGATGGCGATGTGTTGACAGCTCAGTTGGTAGAAGGTCCGGCTGGTGGAACGCTTAATCTACAGCCGGATGGTGCGTTTACTTTTACCCCCCCTCCCAATGCCAGCGGCCAATTTGTTTTCCGCTACCGGGCAGTTGATCCATCCGGTTTGTTTGCAATCGGGATGGTTACGATCAATGCGCAACCTGTGGCTGATGCACCTATCGCCGTGGCCGATAGCTTTGTTATGAACGAAGACACCAGTCTGATCCAGAATGTTCTGACAAACGATAACGATGGTGATGGCGATGTGCTGATGGCACAGTTGGTTGAAGGTCCTGCCGGTGGCACGTTAGACCTGCAGCCGAACGGAGCGTTCACGTTTACCCCTCCCCCCAATGCCAGCGGCCAATTTGTCTTTCGCTACCGGGCAGTTGATCCATTCGGCTTGTCTGCCGTTGGGACGGTCACGATCAATGTGCAACCGGTCAACGATGCACCAGTGGCGGTGTCAGAGACCTTCACCCTCAACGAGGACAGTACGCTCTCCAGGAATGTGCTCAGCAACGACACCGACGTCGATGGCGACGTGCTGACGGCTCATTTGGTTGAAGGTCCGGCTGGTGGCACGCTCAATCTGCAGCCAGATGGATCATTCACGTTTACCCCTTCCGCCAATGCCAGCGGCCAGTTCGTTTTCCGGTACCGAGCGGTTGATCCATCCGGTTTGTCTGCCATTGGGACCGTCACAATCAATGTGCAACCAGTGGCTGATGCGCCAATCGCGGTGGCGGATAGTTTCGTTATGAACGAAGACGCGAGTCTAACTCAGAATGTTCTGGCGAATGACACCGATGGTGATGGTGATGTACTGACTGCCCAGTTGGTTGAAGGCCCGGTTGGTGGCACGCTCAGTCTGCAGCCGAATGGAACGTTCACGTTTACCCCTCCTCCCAATGCCAGTGGCCAATTTGTATTTCGCTACCGGGCAGTTGATCCATTTGGTCTTTCCTCAATTGGGACGGTCACGATCAATGTGCAGTCGGTCAACGATGCACCGGTGGCGGTGTCAGAAACTTTCGCCCTCAACGAAGACAGCACGCTTTCCCGAAATGTCCTTGCTAACGATATAGACGTTGATGGCGATGTGTTGACAGCTCAGTTGGTAGAAGGTCCGGCTGGTGGAACGCTTAACTTACAGCTGGATGGTGCGTTTACTTTTACCCCCCCTTCCAATTCCACCGGCCAGTTTGTTTTCCGCTACCGGGTAGTTGATCCATCCGGTTTGTTTGCTATTGGGACGGTGACGATCAATGTGTTGCCGGTCAACGATGCTCCAATCACCGTTGATGACGTCTATCGACTGAATGAAGGAAGCCCTCTTTCAGTCGCACCAGCGGGTTTCCTGAGCAACGACTACGACATCGAAGGTTCTCCGCTCATTGCCAGCCTTGTTTCCAGCACAACGAACGGGACGCTGACTCTGCGGACCAATGGGTCGTTCGACTATGTGCCCAATCCAGGATTCGCCGGGATTGACACATTTGTTTACAAGGCCAGCGACGGATCGAAATGGTCTCGGAATACGACCGTTCGCATTTACATG
>JAIXVG010000162.1 GCA_027483145.1 Planctomyces sp. | reverse complement strand
CTCTCTGTTCGGCCGAATACCCAATAAACGCCCCGGAATTTTGTACTCTGACAGCCTGTCCGGAGACACCACGGCAGCACGCTAACGCTTGGACCTCGCTCTCCGCTTTCAAAAATGAGGGATCAGCGGCAGAGATCAGTAACCAGCCGATCGAACGCAATGAGATGGTACCGGCCGGCGAAGATTTCATTCCTGGTTGGCCTCGAACTAAACCTGCAAACATTTTGGTCGCAGCCGATCCGAAGACGCCACCCAAACCTAAGGAGGAAAGCAAAAGACCGGGGTTTTTCGGAGGGATGCCGAACGAAGTCCAGCCGTTGTCAGTGCCTGATCTCCGTGATCACAACCCGGAGCACGATTTCGCGTGGGACCTTTATCGACATATCGCCAGTTCTAGCACGCAGAACATGGTGTTCAGCCCGCTGGCTACTGACGCGGCATTCGGGCTACTGGCGCAGGGTGCCGATGGAGAGACTTATTTGGAGTTCGCGAAAGTCTTCGGCTACGCGAATCGAGACGAGCCAGCCAAACGACTCGATGCCTTCATGAAGCTCAGCAAAAGAGGACGCGGTAAAGATGCCCCGACGGTGATGGCTGCAACTGGACTGTTCACCCAATCGGGCCTCGTGCTCCTTTCGGAATACAGCAAGTTTGCAAAAAAGCACGCGGCGAACGTGGAGCATGTCAACTTTCGCCATAAGGATACAGTAAGGCGCATCAATCAGTGGATTGCGAAGACAACTGCGGGCAATATCTCAGGGGGCGTCGACGCACAGAGGCTTGACAAGGAAACCCTGGCACTCAGCGTCAGTGCTATCTACTTCCGGGCTTCGTGGAAAGCTGAATTTGAACGGTCGGAAACAAAGAGCCACTTATTCAAACCAGATGGAGGGGATGAGTTTCGTACGGCGATGATGCAGAAAAAGTTTCGAGTTCTTTACGCCAGTACCGATGACTACCAAGCGGTGCGACTTCCTTACACGAATTCCAAATTCACCGCCACAATTCTCATTCCACAAAAAGGGAAAGTTCTCGCAGATATCGAGCGCCATTTCTGTTCTGAGTTCTTCGTCGAACTGGAGGAATTCTGGCAGTCGCCGGGTAGTGAGTGTAACGTCCGCGTATCGGTTCCTAGATTCTCGATCAATTCTGACGTCGAGCTGCAACCCGCGCTTCAGTCGCAGGGGCTGAGCCTGGCTTTCAGGAGCGATGCCGATTTTTCGCGGCTGACTTCTGCAAAACCGATGTTCCTTACCGACGCCTTTCAGCAAACATCGATTGAAGTCGACGAAGTCGGTACCGTTGCCAAGGCGGTCACAAGTGTCGGGGGTGGGTTCGGAGGTGGAAGATTCATTCCAAGAACTTGCGATGACTTTATCGCTGATCGATCTTTCCTCTTCATCGTCCACGATGGTGAAGGACAAATCCCGACGTTTATCGCCAAGGTGAACAAACCCGAGAAATGGAAAGACAAAGATTAGTTTTCGCAGTCCGGTCGCGTCTTCCTGGAGATGCTTGGAATTGGGCGGCCTGGTGGGTGGCAGGAGAGCACCGCAACCCACTCGAAAAACAATCTCGGATGGCCCAGTTTGGCGTCATCGCCTACCTGGGGCCAAAGGCCAAGAGGAAAGGTCATAAAAGGGGAGTGATGTTTCCTGAACTCTCTCGGCTACGCCGTACCAGTAATCCCGGAAACGACCCCTCCGAGGCCAACCAGCCACACTTGGCGAAATGCGCCTAAAGTTCTGCGGCGGTAATTGCGTCCCTGGAACTGTGCCAGACCCGAAGAATCTGCACAACTCTTCCGTTGATCCGGAATATGACACGATACTTGAACTGGTTCCTTCCCAACAACATTTCCCGAATTTCCTCTGCGAGCTCGTCGGACTCTACCACTAACGGGCATCGCTCCGGATTGGCCTCTAATGCATTGAGCTTCCTCAGAAGCTGAGCAAGCCAACGTCCTCCGGCAGCAGTTACCTGCTGATCTCGAAACCACCTTAGAACCAACTCAACGTCGCGTTCTGCTTTCTCGGTCAAAACAACTCGATAGGCCACGCTATTCGTCCGAGACCGGAATGCCGTACTTCTTGGCCAATGCCTTTAAAGCCTTGCGTGCGGGTTTAACTCGGCCAGCATTCGCATCAGCGAGACCTTCGCGAATCGCTGCAACGGTCTCTTCGCGGTCGGCCCTAGCCGCCAGTTCAACAAGTCGCTGATACGCTGCAGCATCTTGCACCACGACCTCCGCTTTGCCGTTGATCGTCAAAACAAGCGGTGAACCAGTGGCATGCAGTTGCCGCAGATAGTCTGCCGTTTGCCGTTTGAAGTTCGTTAACGAGTCGATGCCGTCTTCAAGATTGAACATAGCCAGCCCTTTATCGCATGTAATTCAATGCTTAAAAGATCTTACGGAAGTCGTGGGGATGTTGGAAGAGAATTCTTGGCTGGAAAGCAAAACGGTACGGCGAGCCACACGCTATGGAAGATTTATCGCGATGCGTTGCGGAGAACATCCAGCGTACTCTCGGCGACAATTTGTAGAATGGCGCAAAGCAGCTCGTTCGGCATCGCCGGCGCGGGGTAAACGATAATCGTATCGCCGATGTTGCGAATGATGAGGCCGCGCTGGCGGCAGGCCTTCGTCACTTGATGGCCCATCCGTAACCCAACCGGAAACGGTGTTTTGGCTGCAGCATCAGCAAACAAGTCAAACCCCAACAGCGTCCCGCGCGTGCGAATCGGGCCAACATGCGGATGCTCACACAACGGCTGCCAGCTCTTAAGTGTGTGAGACAACGCTTGAGCGTTTTCCAACACCTTGTTGGCTTCAAGTAGCCGCAAAGAAGCGAGCGCAGCCGTGCAGCCAAGCTGGTTTCCCGTATAAGTATGCCCGTGAAAGAACGTGCGGCCGGCACTCGGCGCACCCAAGAACGCATCGTAGATGGCGTCGGTTGTCAGGGTGGCACCCAAGGGCAAATAGCCGCCCGTCAACCCTTTTGAAAGACACATCAGGTCGGGCGAGACCGCTTCCTGCTCGCAAGCAAACAAGCTTCCCATGCGAGCAAAGCCCACGGCCACTTCATCGGCAATCAACAGGGTCCCTGCGCTCGTAGCAAGTTCGCGCAAAAGCTTCAAATAACCGGGTGGGTGAACCCAAATTCCAGCAGCGGCTTGCACCAGCGGTTCAACCACGATCGCGGCGATACGGTCTGCGTGCTGGTTAATGAGCCGTTTGGCTTCTGCAAACGCATGAAGAACATACTCTTCACCCGTCATCCCTGGCGGGGCCAGATGAGCACTTGGGCTGGGAAGTTCCAGGGTTTCGAACAATAAGCCCGCATACTGATGATGAAACGTGCTGATCCCTCCCAGGCTCATGGTCCCGACGGTGTCGCCGTGATAGGCCTGAGACAAACGGACAAACAGGTTCCGCTGATCGGGCTGAGGCTTTTGGCGGTGGTACTGCCACGCCAGTTTCAGGGCCACTTCCAGCGCAGTGGCACCATTATCAGAAAAGAAGACCTTTTTCAGGCCAGTCGGTGCTCGCAAGACCAGTTCATGCGCGAGCTCGGCTGAAGGCCCGTTCCCGCATCCCAACAAAGTCGAGTGGGCCACCCGGCCCAACTGCCCGACAATGGCCGCATCGATCTCCGGCACGCGATGCCCATGAACGTTGCACCAGAGAGACGAGTGGCCGTCGATGTATGACTTCCCCGTTTCGTCAATGAGGGTGAAGCCAGTGGCCTCGACAATGACAGGGGCCTCTTCCGCCCGATACGCCTCCATGGCCGAGAAGGGGTGCCAGACGTACTCGCGATCGAGTGCAGCGAGTGTTGTGTCGCCGTGTTGAGTTCGGGGTTGATGAATAGCGCTGTCCTTAGATGCAGGACTGAGCAGGCCAATTGATCATTCAAGCATGAGAGCCGGAGCACGAGTGGCCTGCATGGCCGTTATCACGCATTTACAAATGCTTGGCGAATAGGGAAAGAAACCAATCTTCTACCGCGAAGACGCAAAGGGAAGGCATTCCCCTTGGTTTTCTTCCCTTTGCGATCTTGGCGCCTTGGCGGTAATAGGGGCTTTTGGATTGCTTGTTCGGATAGAGAGGTGCGGCAAGCCACACCCAACAAGACGGTGAACCCAAATTGCCCCCACCCAAGCACCCGAGGGTTTGCACTCTCGGCTCGCCGGGAAACGTGCGTTGTGCCAGCCTCAACCTAGCAGCCAGCCGTCAACCTCTTGCAACCAACGCTCAACCCTAAACCCTCAACAGCCCACTCTCTACGGTAGCAAGTCCTTCACCGTATCACGCTCGGTCTTCAGTTCATTCACGGTTGCTTCGATCTTGCTGCGGCTGAACTCATCGATAGCAAAGCCCTGGACGATCTTCCAGCTCTTGCCGTCGGTTTGCAGCGGGAAGCCCGAGATAATCCCTGGTTCCACACCGTAGCTTCCATCACTAATGACGGCTGCACTAAAGCAGGTCCCCGATGGAGTGGGGGTGATAATGCTCTTCACGGTGTCGAGGGCTGCATTGGCAGCTGAGGCGGCACTTGAGGCACCGCGGGCCTTAATCACCGCCGCGCCACGCTGTTGAACAGTCTTGATGAAGTCCCCCTTGAGCCAATCGTGGTCGGTAATCACCTCAGCGACTGGCTTGCCATTGATCTTCGCATTGGCGAAATCTGGAAACTGAGTTGCCGAGTGATTGCCCCAGATCGCAACATTGGAGACCGCGATATTCGGAACCCCCGCCTTCTGAGCCAGTTGCGAGACCGCCCGATTTTGATCGAGCCGAGTCATCGCAAACCAGCGATCCTTGGGAACACTGCTGGCATGCGACATGGCAATCAGACAGTTGGTATTACAGGGGTTACCAACGACAACAATTCGAACATCCTGGGCAGCCGCTGCGGCAATGGCCTTACCTGTGTTCGTGAAAATTGGGCCGTTGATTCGAATCAGGTCTGCTCGTTCCATTCCCTCTTTGCGGGGGACGCTGCCAATCAAAATAATGAAATTGCAATCACGGAAGCCGTCTTCGAGGCGATCGCTGGGGGCCTTCACAATTCCGGCCAGTGTTGGAAACGCACAGTCGTGCAGTTCCATCTCGATTCCATCGAGAGCACCCATCACCGGCGGGACTTCGATCAAGTGCAAAATGACTGGCTGGTGTGGCCCAAAAATTTCCCCTGAAGCCAACCGAAACAGCGTGGCATAGCCAATTTGTCCAGCGGCTCCGGTGACGGCAACTCGAATCGGCGGCAGCATAAAGCAGTCTCTTTCAGTGTTTTAAGCCAATCGGGCGCTGGGCTGAAACTCAGCTTGCGGGGCGGGGCATTTGCATTATCCCCCCGAACCGAGTCAACTCTGGCAGGGTCGTTTCAATTCCCAGCGGAAACATTAGATTTAATCAGTAACTACCAAGATTACCCGCTTGAGCCTCTTGGTTCAATCGGCTCGCTCCCTGGTTCGAATCGACCACCTGCTTGCAAAGCGAAACCGTTGAACCGGGCCACCCCGGATTGCTGCAAACTTCCGAGCTTTTTCTTGAACGCGTGACTATGCCCCGACAGATTTTGGTGACTTCCGCCCTCCCCTACGCCAATGGCCATATTCACCTGGGCCATCTGGTCGAGTACATCCAGACCGATATCTGGGCACGCTTCCAAAAGCTGCGGGGAAACAAATGTGCGTACATTTGCGCCGACGATACCCACGGCACTGCGATCATGATTCGGGCACGACAGGAAGGTCGCCCCGAGACCGAGCTGATCGCCGACATGCGCGAAGCCCATCTGAGAGATTTCACCGGGTTCGATATTGCGTTCGACCACTATGGCAGCACCCATAGCAAACACAACCGCGCGATCTGCCACGAAATCTGGCAGGCTCTCCGGTCGGCCGGCCTCGTTGTCGAAAAAGAAGTGACGCAGCTTTACGACCCCGAAGCCAAAACGTTCCTGGCAGACCGTTTTGTGAAAGGGACCTGCCCAAAATGTGGCGCCAAAGATCAATACGGCGACAACTGCGATAAATGCGGCGCCACCTACAGTCCGGCTGACCTGATCGATGCGGTCAGCACCCTGTCGGGGGCCAAGCCCGAAGTCCGCTCGGCCCCTCACTTGTTTGTACAGATCGAGCAATTGAGGCCCTTCCTCGAAGAATACACCCAAACCGGCGGCCACCTGCAGACTGAGATTGCCAACTACTTGAAGGGGCACTTCCTTAACGAGCCCCTGCGAGACTGGGACGTTTCTCGCCCTGCCCCCTACTTTGGTTTTGAAATCCCCGATAGCCCCGGCCATTACTGGTATGTCTGGTTCGATGCACCCATTGGCTATATCGGTTCGACCAGCGAATGGTTGAGCGGGCAAGCGGGCGAAACGTGGCGAGACTGGTGGGCCAACCCCAACTGCGAAATTCACCATTTTATTGGGAAGGATATCACCTACTTCCATACTCTCTTCTGGCCGGCCATGCTCAAGACGGCTGGCCTCAACGTGCCAACCCAGGTGCATATTCATGGCTTCTTGATTGTTGACGGCGAGAAGATGTCCAAAAGCAAAGGGACCTTCATCCAGGCGTCGACTTACCTCAAGTATCTTGATCCGGCCTATTTGCGTTACTATTACGCGGGCAAGCTTGGCTCGCATGTTGGCGACATCGACCTCAACACTGAAGAGTTTGTCAACAAAATCAACTCGGACCTGGTCGGCAAGCTGGTGAACCTGGCCAGCCGGTGTGCCAAGTTTGTGGAAGTAACCGGGCTTTCGGCGACCTATCCCGACGATGGTGGCCTGTTCGCACAGGCCGCCAGCGAAGCCGAAGCAATCGCAGCCGCCTATGATGCAGGAGACTTCAGCGCTGCGGTACGGCAGACGATGCTGCTGGCCGACAAGGCCAACAAGTACGTCGACGACAATGCGCCGTGGACGCTGCGCAAAGACCCGGCCCAGGCAGCCAAACTACAGGCGGTGTGCAGTGTCGCACTGAATCTGTTCAGACAACTGGTGGTCTATCTGGCTCCAGTTCTTCCCCGGTGGGCTAAGCAGACGGAAGCACTACTAGGCCAGCCGATTACCAGTTGGCAGGAAATCCAGGTTCCATTGGTTGGAACGCCTGTTAACCCGTTCGAACATATGCTCAAGCGGGTCGACCCCGCACAGGTGAAAAAGATGATTGAAGAGACCCAAGCCTCCCATGCCGCCAGCGAACCACAATCAGTAGCCGCACCCGCAGCAACCGATTCGCCCGATTACCTTGCCAAAGAGCCACTCACCGAAGCCCTGTGTACGATTGATGACTTCGTGAAAGTCGACCTTCGTGTGGCCCGCGTTCTGACCTGCGAAGAAGTCAAAGAATCGGACAAACTCTTGCGCTTTACATTAGGCCTGGGAGGAGACCAAACGCGGCACGTCTTCGGCGGATTCAAGGGTGTTTACAAGCCCGAGGACCTGGTTGGCAAACTGGTCATCATGTGCGCGAACCTGGCCCCACGCAAAATGAAGTTCGGCTTGAGCGAAGGGATGATTCTGGCCGCCGGAGCTGGCGGAAAAGAAATCTTCATGCTGGGT
>JAIXVG010000521.1 GCA_027483145.1 Planctomyces sp. | reverse complement strand
AGACTGCTCCATCCCCTAAAATACTGGCCCCGGATAAACCGCGAACAGCCAAGTAGTTTTCGGAAAGCGACTTAACCACCAAGTCCGACCGGCCCACCAGCGAGTCGACACACATCCCCAGCGTTCGCCCTCGACTACTCAGAATCACTACATTAACGACTCGCTGATCGCCCATTGCACTAAGTGAACCAGAGCTCTCCGGAACAGCGTTTGCGCACACATCGGCTGGCCAGTCGAAAATCGTCCCCATTTCCACCAGTGGAATCAAGACCCCGCGCACATCAATCGTCCGGTGCTGATGAACAGCATGGATTTGATCACGGGGAACCGAAACGATCTCACGCACATCATCAATTGGAATAGAAAAGCAATCGGCTCGAAATCGAATCAGCAAACTGTGAATAATCGCCAGTGTCAGCGGTAGCCGAATCGTGAACGTCGTTCCAGCACCTTGAACAGTGCTAATGTCAATCGTTCCGTTCAGTTCGGTTATCGCATTTCGAACGATATCCATCCCGACACCGCGGCCCGAAATTTCGGTGATCGCCTCGGCGGTACTAAATCCCGGGTGCCAGATGTAGTCAATCACCTGTGACTCGGTCATCTCACTTATCTGAGCTTCGGTCGCCAGCCCCCGCGACAAA
Organism: Planctomyces sp.; assembly: GCA_027483145.1. Lineage (GTDB taxonomy): Bacteria > Planctomycetota > Planctomycetia > Planctomycetales > Planctomycetaceae > JAIXVG01. The sequence continues at coordinate 3,165 of JAIXVG010000521.1, read as the reverse complement.
ATCCGCTCGCGAATCTTTTGTGCGCTAATTCCTCCCCCGTCATCACGAACCGAAATCCAGACGTTATTCCCTCGATGAGCCGCTTCCAGAACGATAGTCCCGACTTCGGGCTTTCCCCCAGCCCGGCGAACGGCCGGGGACTCCAGCCCGTGATCCAGGGCATTGCGCACCAGATGTAACAGCGGGTCGCCCAAGGCGTCGATCATCCGCTTATCAAGTTCGGTCTTCTCCCCTTGAATAACCAGTTGCACCTGCTTGCCCCGCTCAACCGACAGGTCACGAATCACCCGCTTAAAACGATTGAACAAAGGGCCAACTGCCACCATGCGAGTGTTCAGCACACCATGTTGCAGATTCTTCGACACTCGTGTCAGTTGGTCGACTGCCTCCGTAATATCAGAGAAATGGCGATGCCCTTCTTCCCAGACGGCCGACTGCTGTTCCAGCGAAGCGAGATCTTCATCAAGACCTTGCAGGCACTGAATCCACTCGTCTCGGCCTCTCATTTCCGTTGGTAGCGACTGTCTCACCAGCTCAAATCGTTCCCGGAGCCGCTCCGATAGATCCCGCGATTTCTTAAAGACCGCATTCCGACGGAAGAGCGGACTCATTTCTCCAGCGATCTGTGCAAACCTGGCGTTGGCAACGACCAGTTCTCCGGTGAGATTCATCAGACGATCGAGTCGGCTGATGTCGACACGTACGGTCTCGTTGGCTTGCCCCTTGGCTTCGGCCGGTTCTGGTTCGCCAGCAGTAACGGCCTTTACCCCGTCGCCTCGGCTGGCTGGCATGACTGCTCCCAGAGCAGGGGTCTGTGCAGATGGGTCAGACTCATTCGCAGTTAGTGCTTCGGCAGCCACTACGATCGCAGGCTGTGGTAATTCAGCCTCTTTCCTGATCAGGGGTGCTTGCTCTTCACCACCGACAATCTCGATCGACTCTACCCCATCCACGCTGGCAATACGTCGCACATCAGCAAGCGGAGAAGTCGTCACCAACAGACACGAAAACAGCGGTAATTCTTCAAAGCTATGGATGTCATCAATTGGCGGTTCGCACGCGACGATTTCACCAATTGACGACAATCGTGAAACGATCAAGCGGGCCTTCAGGTCTGCCAGCTGCAACCCATCACGAAACTTTACCAGAATGGTCAGCCCGCCCGACATGGTCACCGGGGGCAACTTGCTACCTGCCGACGGCTTCAGCACATGAACTGAGGAACTCGACCCTGTATTCGCGGCTCGCGCTTCCAGCTCGCGCAATTGATTCAGCAGCCCCGAAGGATCCCCCTCAGAAAGGTCCTTTCCCCGCAGCCGATTTAAGAACCCCTGGAAGTAGTCGACACATTTCAAGATCAGCGTGGTCGTTTCTCGATCGAGAACCGCTTTTCCCGAACGGTAACGCTCAAAGCGATCTTCCAGTTCGTGTGCGAAGTTCCCAGCCACTTCGAAGCCCAGCATCCCGGAAGAACCCTTCAAGGAATGGAGCATCCGAAATGATTTGTTGAGCGCATCGGCATGCTGCGGATTATCTTCAAGCTGCAGAATCGCCTCGACGAGACCCTCCAGCTCTTCGGTCGATTCATCGATGTAGACCTGCAGATACTGCTGCATCTCCTCAGACAGCGAACCACTTCCAGCTGGCAGCAGATTGTCATCACTCATGATCGCACCGCACGAGAAGCTTTCTGATACAAAAACGTCGATCGTTTCTCGAGCATCCCCAGCATGTCAAAGATCCCTTCTGATGGTCCCACCACCAGATAGCCACCAATCGCCAGAGACCGCACCAAATGGTCAATCACGACTTGCTTTGACTCGCGGCTGAAGTAAATCAATACATTGCGCAGAAAGATGCAGTCGTAGGCCCCCTTCGAGCTCGGTTCCATCAGGTTGTGTCGAAACACGGTGATCATCTCGGTCAGGGACGGCTTGGCCTGCCAGCTGTCGGTATCTGGTTGGCGTACAAAATACTTGTTCAGCAGATTCTCTGGGATCCCCTCGATCGACCGGGACTGAAACACTCCCTGACGAGCCTTCTCCATTGATTGTTCGCTGATGTCAGTCCCGTGAATCTCCGCCTTCCAGCCCGCCAGTCGAGCGCGATTTTCTGCCAGACACATTGCAATCGTGTATGGCTCTTCGCCGCTGCTGCAGGCCGCAGACCAGATTCGAACCGACTTCGTTCGTTGCCCCAGCTTCGCCTGCTGACACAGCTCGCTGACAAAATCCGTTTGCAGCCACTCGAAGTGTTTCTCGGTCCGAAAAAACGAAGTTTCGTTGGTCGTTACTGCATCCAGAAACCCTTCCAGTTCCGAGCGACCCTCCTTCGCATGAAGGAGCTTCAAGTATGACTCGAAATCGATCACCCCAGTTGCTTTCAGCCTCCGTCGAATTCGATTGCTCAGCAGCATGATCTTATTCTCGGGAACTTGAATTCCGCTCAGTTCAAAAATGAGCTTCTGAAACTGCCCGAATTCTTTCGGCGTCAATTGCGTTAGGTCCACAGCCGCCATGCCTGTTCGTGTCAAAAACATCCATTAACCAGATTTACACAGGTCACATTTCAGAGACCAATCCAGTTTGCGCCACATCCTCGCTCTTCATCACCCACGCCAACTCTTCGTAGCCACATCCAGACAATGTTCCACTTGGATGGTTCCGCGTCTGCCCTTTACGCACGCTGGTGATGTAAACAACGCCGCCGCAACTGTGCTAACTTGCCTGTTAGCAACTAAACCTTGAAACGAGCCACCAGGTCACGAAGCGTCGCGGCTTGTGCACCCAGTTCTTCTGCACTGGCGGCCATCTCTTCTGCCCCAGCCGCGTTCGATTCGGTCGTTTTTCCAACGGAACGAATCGCGATCTGAACTTCCTTGGCGCTATCGGCCTGCGTTTCGGTCGACTCGGCAATCCGGCCAATCCCGGCTGCTGTTTGATCCACGGCTGCGACAATCGACCGCAACGACTCCCCAACTTTCTCGGACAGGGACGCCCCCTCAGCCACACGGCGGGTTGATTCCTTGATCAGTTGTGTAATCTCTTTGGCAGCCAGGCTCGACCGTTCGGCCAGCTTTCGCACCTCATCAGCTACGACCGCAAATCCTAACCCATGCTCTCCCGCCCGGGCCGCTTCGATGGCCGCGTTGAGCGCCAGCAGGTT
>JAIXVG010000532.1 GCA_027483145.1 Planctomyces sp. | reverse complement strand
TTCAGCTTTTGCAACAGGGTCAGGCCGTGGTGCTTTGGTTCTTCCAGGCGGGTCAGGACGGCCCAGGTGGCTGCTACCCCCAGGGTATGAGGGGCGATGTGTTTACCCCGTACCCGCCGGGTGTTGTAATCCTTTTCGTAAATGGAGAGCTCGTGAGCGTACCTGGTGACGTACGGAACATCGATTTTGACTGTTCGGTCCCGTAAGGCCTCCATGAATTCGTTCGACTGCAGCTTGCGATATTCGGGTTCGTTAGTATGCCCGAGGATGACCGTGTCGATATCGGTCTGGGCGAACTTTTTGGGTTTGATTTTGTGTTCTTGCGAGGCACCCAGGAGGTCGTACAGAAAGGCGACATCGAGCTTTAGGACTTCGACGAATTCGATCATGCCACGGTTTGAGACGTTGAATTCGCCATCAAAATTGAAGGCGCGGGGATCGCTTTCGCTGCCGAATTCGGCGATCTTGCGATAGTTGATGTCTCCGGTCAGTTCGGTACTGTCCTGGTTTTTCTCATCCTTGGGCTGGAACGTGCCGATGCCGACGCGGTCTTGCTCGGACAGAAAGAAGCGTCTGCAGACGACTTGCTCAAGGACCTTTGTCCAATCCCCTCCAGCTTTGGTCAGTCGTTCCTGGAAGATGAATCGGCTCAATGGACAGACATCACCGATGATTTCAATGGCGTACGTTCCTTTGGCATCGGCGTTGAGGGCGTCGCAAACCTCTTTGCGATAAGCGTGGGGGATGAGTTGCAGTGGATCGCCATTCATTGGATCCCAGAGAATCGACCCGTCTGCTTCTTTCCAGCCAAAGGAGTAGAGTGCCCCTTCGGTCGTGCGGCTGTAACGCTCAAGCCCCTTCTTGAGTAGCCGGGCGATGGTGCTTTTGGAGCTACCGACTGGCCCATGCAATAGCAGCACACGTCGCTCGCTGCCATATTTAAGCGCAGCGCTGCGAAAGACGTTGACCAGTTGGGCGAGGGGTTCGGTCAAACCGAAGATGGCATCTTTGCCGTCGTTCGAGGGATCGTCGAAGAAGTTGTAGCGAATGCTTGGTTCGCGGCGATTCTCATCAACCGTGTAGCTGCCGTAGGAGCGGATCATGTCATACATGCGCTGGTGGGCCGATCGGGCAACTCCTGGATTCTCGCGAACGATATCGAGGTATTCGTCGAAGCTTCCCTGCCAATTCTCTAGCCGGAAGGCTTCGGAGCTTTGACGGGCAGAGATGGCTTCTAGTAGTTGGCGACCAGTTCCCACGGTTTGATTCCTTTGGATGACTGTGACTTAGAAGCTATTTGCAAATGAGTTGCGATGCTTGTTTTGAGGGCCAATCTGAAATAGACAGTTCTCGGTCGTTTGGTGCAACTGGCAGTTGTGGTGAGTTGTTCGGGTTAAAGGCAGGTACCCGACCATTGGCTTGGTCGGCTCGGTGGGACATTGAAAGTACATGCGGGGATTGCAGTTGTTTTCTGGGACCTGCCTGAAGTCCTTGAGGGCAAAACAATGAGAAAGAACCGTTGTGGCAGCGATACGCCAATTTTGGTCGATCGCAATAAGCTGATTCGAAACCGGGTCGAACTTGTCTAAAGCCCTTCAGCCACTAAGCAGGCTCGATGCATCCGAGGCCGTTCGGAACGGCCCTTCATGCAGACCTGCACGCTGAGCGTCACTTATCCTCAGCCGGGGTTTGGAATGCCTATCTGGGCCGCAACCCGAGGAATCGAGACGCACGTCGGTCAGCTTGGGGAGCAGTCGCAAGGGTAAAGGGTTCAGCTGCCGGAATGTCTGGCTCTTACCAAAGAACCTGACGACCGGCGAAGCATTAACTCTTTAACGAATGCGGCACGGACAACCCGTTATTAGCAGTGGCGTGTGCTCGGTGCCAGCAAATTGTGGCCCGCTCGAAAATCCAACAGCAACGCGACTTAAGCAACGAGAGGTTCCACCATCCGCCGTCGCTTGTCGCCTAGTCACTCAAAATTTTAGTCGAATACACCCGGGTGCAACTGGCTCGATTCGAAAAACAAAACGGTTTCGAGCAAGCCCAACCGTGTCTTCGGAGAGTCTCGTCATTCAACTGCAAGATCGAAGTCGCCATTTCTTAGAGTGTGGCAGCTACGATGCAGCAACAGTGGTCCAGACGCAGTTATGGCGAGCTGCGTACAACTCCCAATTATCTCACGTTCCCGATCGGCGACAAGATCAAAAGTGGTATCGGCCCCAAACGGTTTTTTTGTCGGCTGTCTCGTTAGGCTAAAGACCTCATCCTGCATGATACGGTCCTTTTCGGCAGTTCGCGGATAATTCTTGGGGGAGTCGCTAACATTCTAGGGCAAATTGGTTTGAGCCGATTGATTTGACGTTTTGAATCTCCCTGGAAGAATCTGCTGCATGACCCGCTCCCCCAATCGACTTCAACACGAGACCAGCCCATACCTGCAACAGCATGCCTGCAATCCGGTCGACTGGTATCCCTGGGGGCCCGAAGCGATTGCGGCTGCGAAGCAAGAAGGTAAACCGATCTTTCTGTCGATTGGCTACAGCGCGTGCCACTGGTGTCATGTGATGGAGCATGAGAGCTTCGAGAGTGAAGCGATCGCGGCCATCATGAACAAGTTGTTTATCAATATCAAAGTCGATCGCGAGGAGCGGCCGGATCTCGACTCGATCTACATGAGCGCCGTGGTGGCCTTAACCGGGCATGGGGGCTGGCCGATGTCGGTGTTCCTGACACCCGAGCTGAAGCCGTTTTTTGGTGGGACCTACTGGCCCCCGACTGCGAAGTACAACCGTCCCGGTTTTCAGGACATTTTGCAAGGGGTTCATCGGGCCTGGAACGAACAACGGGCAGATCTGGAAAACCAGGCAAACCAATTGACGCAGGCGGTTGTTGATTCGCTGGCACCAACGCTAGAACGGAGCACGCTTGGGGAAGAATTGCTGGCTGCCGGGTTGTCGGCCCTTGTGCGCGTTTTTGATCGAATTCATGGCGGGTTTGGGCATGCACCCAAGTTTCCCCATCCAATGGATCTGCGGTACGCGCTGCGGGCAGCGGTTCGATTTGATACCGACGAAGCTTTGGAAGTCGTGCATGTTTCGCTGGGGAAGATGGCTCGTGGGGGGATCTACGATCATCTGGGAGGTGGGTTTGCCCGCTACTCGACCGATGAGAAATGGCTGGTTCCTCACTTCGAGAAAATGCTGTACGACAATGCGTTACTCGTACCGGTTTATACCGAAGCCTGGCAACTAACGCGCCGGGAAGAGTACGCGACCGTCGTGCGGGAAACACTCGATTATGTGTTGCGTGAGATGACTCAGCCGGGGGGCGGGTTTTACAGCACGCAAGATGCGGACAGCGAAGGGGTCGAAGGGAAGTTTTTTGTCTGGTCGCGCGAGGAGGTCATTAGTCTTTTGGGGACAACAGAGGGAGAGTTCTTTTGCTCGGCCTATGATGTCACCGCGATGGGGAACTGGGAACACACGAATATTCTGAACCGAATTGAAACCCCGGAGCAGTTTGCGAAACGAGTGAAGCAGCCGGCCGAAACTTGCGAAACGCAGTTGGCGGCTGCACGCAAAGTGCTGTTTGAGGCTCGCTCCAAACGGATCGCCCCCGGCCGGGACGAGAAGGTTCTGACCTCATGGAACGGGCTGATGATTGGGGCTTGCGCTCTTGCAGGCAGGGTACTGGGAGAGGAGCGTTATCTGTCAGCAGCACGGGATGCAGCCCGGTTTGTACTGGAGACGATGGTCGCTGCGGATGGTCGGCTATGGCACACCTATAAGGATGGCCGAGCGCACCTGAATGGCTACCTGGATGATTATGGCTGCTTGATTGATGGCCTCGCTGAGCTTTATCAGGCGACGCTTGAGCCAACGTGGCTTGCGGCTGCGGCTAAGCTGGCGGACTATGTACACGCCAAATTCTGGGACTCAGCAGAACAGGCTTATTTCTTTACTTCGGATGATCACGAGACGCTGATTGCCCGCGCTAAAGATACTCAAGATAACGCGACTCCATCGGGTAATAGTGTGATGGCGTGGGGACTGGTCAAGCTGGCCCGCTTGACTGGGAGGGCAGACTTCGAAGATCGAGCGAGGCTGCTGCTGGAGTTTGTTTCTGGCCAGTTAGCGCAAGCTCCTCTTTCGGGTGGGATGGCCTTGTGTGCGCTGGACATGTTATTGGGGCCCAGCCCCGAAGTGGTGTGGACATTTCCGGCTGGTCGACCTTCGGAGCTACCCGGTTGGGAAACGCTGCAACGGCGTTTTGTGCCAGGGCTGACCCTATCGGGGTGGTCTGCTGTTGATGCGGCGAATTGCCCAGAGGTGCTGGCAGCGATGTTGAAAGATAAGCTGCAGCAGCCGGGGCTTTATGTTTGCCAACGAGGGGCCTGTGCGGCTCCGGTGCTTGATCCTGGGGCCGTTGATGGGGCTTTAGAGCAACTTTTGCCGACTCCTGAGTAGATCGACAATGGCCGTTAGTCATCGGCGGGCAGGATGTGGCCTATTCCGAACCGGCTACTTCACGCCGGTCGCGACCTGGCCGATGGGGGCAACGACTGAGGGGAACTGGACAGCGGGTTGAGGTTGGGCGCCTGCGGCCTGAGCGCGATTAGCCTGAGCGACAGCAGATTGGGCGATGACCGCTGGCAACTTGAGCGTGAAGCAGGTTCCTCGGCCAACGGTGCTTTCGACTTTAATGCGGCCTTGATGGGACTCCATCACTTCGCGAGCAAGTGATAGTCCCAGGCCTGTCCCCCCCTGCCCCTGGGCATCGGCCGTCTTTGTCGAAAAGAAAGGTTCAAAGATTTGCCGGAGCTTGTCGGCGGGAATTCCCGAGCCGGTATCACGGACGGCGATTTCGACAAATTCCCCTTCGCTACCGGGTTTGACCGAGACGATGAGCGTACCGCCGGTGGTCATCGCTTGACGGCCGTTGACGATCAGGTTCAAGACGACTTGTTGAATCTGGCCCGAATTGACGTTAGCCCACGGTCGGCCTTCGAATTGTGTTTCGAGCCTGACGCGATGCATTTGCAGGTCTTTTTCGACCAGGAAAAGGACGTCTTCGACGAGTGTAACGAGGTCCATTGGCTCGCGACGGTCGGCCTTGGCTCGGGCGTAGGAAAGCATGCCGGTCGTGATTTTTGTGGCCCGGTGCGAGGCAGCCAGAATTTTGTCAAACGCCTTATCACGGGTGGCTGCGTCTTTATGCCGCACCCCCATTTTGGCATAGTTGATCACAGTGGTAAGGATGTTGTTGAACTCATGAGTGATCGACGAAGCAAGTACGCCAATGCTTGAGGCCTTTTGTGACTCGAGGAGCAAACGCTTGACTTCCTGAAGTTCGCGTTTGACTTGAACGAGCTCTTCGGCCTCGGTGAGTTGTTCCACAGCGTCCTGCCCTTAAAAACTGATTTGAAAACGTGTTCGAAACCGCTTCGATTGCCGGCGGGAGCCGAATGAATCTGTAGGTATTCGAACCGAATCAATTGTTGAATATGGTCGCCGGGTGGCAATGAACTGGGCGGGTTGCTCAATTGGTTGCACATGCCGGGCGTACTGCGACTATCGGAAAGTCGGTTTGGGAAAATCGAGTTCCGGCGAGTGAAGCGATAAACTCAACGTTCGAGGACTTCAACGCTGGTAGAAAACGTCCGACAAGCCAAGATGGGAAGACTTTAATGGATCGGCCCATCCCCAAATGATGAGAATTAAGGAAACCTAGATGAGCTTACGGGGGTTTGACGATCTTTACGGTGAAGCAGATCTGCGTAGACCGGAAGTGGGTGTCGTGGTAGCCGGGGGGGCTGATGCAACCGTCCTGGTAGCTATGGCAGAGGCGTCGCGGCGGGGTTGGGTTAAGCCGATTCTGGTTGGGGGGCGAGAGCGGATTGAGCAGATGGCCAGCGAGCTGAGTGTCACGCTTGATGGTTTCGAGGTGATCCATAGCGAAGCTCCGGCAGTGACTGCTTGTGAGGCGGTCCATTCCGGCAAAGCGAAGTTTGTGATGAAGGGGCAAATTCCGACCCCCGATTTGATGCGGGCCGTTTTGGACAAAGAACGTGGGCTGCGGACTGGGCGGCCGATTGCGCAGGTGGTGCTCATGGAGATCTTGCGCGACCAGCGGCGGTTTCTGCTGAGCGATACGGGGATTGCGATCTCGCTTCCCCTCGATAAGAAGAAGGCCCTGATTGCCGAGCTGACGTGCATTGGTCGGCAGTTATTGCCACCCGGGGAGATGTCGGAATTGAAGATTGCGGTGATGTGTGCAAGTGAGAAACAAAATGAAGCGATGCCCGAAACGATTCACGCAGCCGAGTTGGCAGCGTTAAGCCAACAGGGTGAGTTTCCAGGGGCGATTGTTGATGGGCCTCTTTCGTTTGACTTGGCATATGCTCAGGAAGCGGGTTCACGAAAGGGGCTGGCCAGTTCGGTCGTCGGGGCAGCTGACGCGATGCTGTTTCACGATTTGTTGTCGGCCAACCTGACGGTGAAGGCCATTATGTATACAGCCGATTGCCGGTTTGGTGGCTTGCTGGCTGGGACGTTGGCACCCGTGGTGTTTATGTCGCGAGCTGACTCGGTGGAGACGCGATTGAATAGCTTGGCGTTAACGCTGGCGGTGTATGGGGGTGGCAGCTGACCTGCGTTATTGGCTTCGCTGGTGCGATCCGTGTCGTCGTGTGATGACACTAGCCAAACCAAGACACTGGCGAAGCCAGTGGCACACCAAAGACAAGACTCCATCTTTGTGAGACACTCCACTAAGCGGCGAGCCAATTAAAGCGGGGAAGTCCATCAGGCCAGGTGACTTCAAGACGGAGGTGGCCTGCTGAGTTGAGGTCGTACCAATCGAAGCGTTCGATCGAGCCTTTGATCACGCAGAAATTGGGTCGGCCTGCCTCCGACCGGTCCAGTGTTGGTGGTCCGTTAAGCAAGTCGTCGGGAAGATTGACCTGAGGGCCGGGGAGGATTTGACCCTGTGTATAAGGAGCGAGGTAGCAACGACGGCTATCGAGGCTGCTGGCAGCCCAGCGTTCATCGGCGAATGAATCGGTGGCATGAAGAGTTGCTTTACCGGTGATGCGAAGTTGGACTCGCTCGAACGAGTCGTAAAAGAGCCAGGCGACTTCAGGCTGAGCAGCGATTTGAGCGACTTTTGGAGAGCGGGTGTCGGCATGGCAGCAGAGCCAGAGCTCTTGCTGATGGATCGCGCGGAGGACCACCGTCCGGCAGCGGGGGAGGCCATTCTCGACGGTGGCGAGGCCAACTAAGTGCCAGGGATGAATCCCTTGCCTGGCCCCGACTTCGAGATGGTCCCAGATGTTCTTGAGAATCGCCTCGGGGAGATGGCGATCGTTGGCAAAGCGCTTTGTTTCTGACAATTGATTCTTCCTGACTGGGACATTCTTTTGGGTGCCAGATTGTAAGTGATCACCTCCCGTCAGCTCAATCAGCTCTCGTTCGATCTGCCGCTAAGGTCGATCGTCAGATTTCGTCCTGTATGACGAAGACAGGGAAAAAGTAAAAAACGGTTCGAATGAGCAATTCATTCGAACCGTTTGGTTAAGTTGTTGCCGGCGCTAGACAATCGCCCCTCCACAGAATGGTTGTCGGATTCATTGACAGAGGTGATGAGCCGCTATTTGCCGCGAGTAGTGATCGCGGTCGAAGTGATCTCATCGGGCAAGCTGTCTGCTGGCCCGCTGTCGCTGTCGTGCGTTCACTAGTCGAAGTAGGGGTTATTGTTGACGGGGCGGCTCGTAGGGCGTGACCAGTATCCTGAGTTGTCTCGATTCGTTGGTGCACTGTAAGAGTCGCGGTTTCGGTAGTTGTCGTACTCGTAGTCATCGGCTTCTTCGCGATAACGAACAGGACTGACGCGATTGGGCCTAACGGCTGGGCTATAGTCGTAGTCATCTTCGTAAGTGTTTCGGTTACGAGGAGCCATATTCGAATTGTTGTAGCGGCTGTTCATTACATTTGAGTAACCATAGTCGCGGCTGCCGTATCCGACATCTCCACGAAGAATACCATTGGTCTGGTACCAGTCGCGGTTCGATGTAGTGGGAACGGTTGCTCGGTTGGGGTCCCAGGTTGTCGATGGCCCACAGTTGCCATTTGGGCAATTACGGTTTGTGTTGCAAACCCCGCCGGGGCAGTTGGAGTTCGTGTACCCAGTACTACCGTTGTCGTAGTAGGTCGAATAGCCGGGGGTTGACGGGTAGCGATACGACGTTGTGGGCTGGCTGTAATAGCCTGCTCCATTGCCTGTGTTATTGGAGCAGTTCCCGCTGGCACAGTTTCCGGCGGGGAGACCCCAGCCCCAGCCAAACTGAGCCTGCGCGCTTGAACTGGTCGTCACCAGTGTGAGGGCCACTAAACTGGCCAATCCCCATGTCTTGTACACGTACATGATATCCTCTTGCTTTCTTCTCAGAGACTCGATCCTGTCGCCCTGATGTTCACTATTGCATCCGGCAGACGGCGGAGTGCTACGCAGTTTGTGTGCCATTGGCTGCGCATTCGATGCGGGGGGCTCACGGCGAATTCAACGCGATGTATAAAGTAGAAAATTCGTGGATTGAAGGTCTGGCCGGGGCGAAGGCTGTTTGCACAAAAGTCATAACGACAACATTAGGGTGTGCAGAAAATTCAAAATGGTGACAACATTACAAAAGCGGGTTGACCGGTTTTACAAGCGGGATTGACACGATCGGCACACATTGCCGGACCAGCATGGCAAGCTTTGCGCAGTTCGCCGAAGTAGACCGTTTTTGTAGTGATTTCAAGATGATTTTCGATTTGGCACGGTCCCTGCATATGGCATGATTTCATCGGACCAGGTCGCCTTTGCGGCCCCGACAAAAAACCTGAGTCGCACAAGACTCTCATTGAAAGGATGACTGAGATGTTGGTTCTGACTCGTAAAACTGATGGAACGATTTGCATTGGTGACGATATTGTTATCAAAGTGATTCAGACAGGAAGAGGATCGGTGAAGCTGGGGATTGAAGCTCCGAACCACGTTCGGATCTTGCGGGGAGAGCTGAAGGACTCCGAGGCGCTCATCGAACAAAGTAGTGAACAGGTCGCCCTGCTGGCTGCTGCCAGCTAGGGGACTGACAAAACTGGTTTGTACAGGTATGTGTTTGAAGGGAATTGGGTTTTCAAGAACAAGGAATTGTCGGCTGATCCTCATCAGAAAGAAGGGGCCGACCAGTCAACAGGGAAAGTGATCATGAAACGTTCGATGTTAGTTTTGCCGTTAGCTGGGCGTTTGTTGACGCATGCATTGATTTTCGCCTCTTTGGCCTTTGCGAGTGGTTGGGCTTTTGGGCTGGAACCACGAGACGAAGAGGGGCCACGCCTGCGGGCAGGTGAGTTTGGCCGGAACTGGTCGCAAGACGACCGCGGGATGAATGAATGGAATGCCCGAGGAAGCCTTGGTCGCGATCGATACCAGAATGACGGGGCGGGCTATGACCGGTTCCCGTTTGACCTGCCTCGCAATATGGGCCGGGGTTCGTTGACCGAGCCGCTGGAAGATGAGTACGACCAGCGAGGTTTCGACAGTGGTCGGTGGAGTCCTAGCCCAGTTACACCGGCCGCCTATGAGACGCAGCGTCCACGGCGATTGAATGCGGGGCCTGCCCGGCGGATGCGGCCTGTGCCAGTCGACGCGGTGCCGCCGACTGCTCCAGCCAACGATCCCGCTGCGCAGCCAACACTTGAGCAGAAGATTTCGCGACGGTACAGCGATCCGCGGATCTTGCGGACGATTAGTGGACTGAATGGCCAGAACCGGAGCGGTTTCTATCTGGAAGCATCTCGATTAATTGACGAGCGGCATATCGCCCCGACTTCGTACGCCGAACGAACTGCGAACGCGCTGACTCACCTGAGTGCGGCTGTCGAGAACAACACGTTTAAGCAGGCGATGCAAATCAATCCGTCGCCCCGGGCCGTGCAAGAGTTCCAGAACGCCTTGGCAGACATGGGGCAGCGATTGAATGTCGAAACTGCTGCTCAATCCGTTGCTGTGATGCGGGAGGTTGAACAATTGGCTCAAACAATCGTGCGAATCCCAGCAGGGGCTGTCGTGATGGAGTTTGTCTATGGTTCGCTGGGAACGCTCGATCAATACTCTGCGTTCGTGCCACCCGACAAGAACGCCAAACCCTCGGCCTCGTTAGCAGATAGCATCGTCGGAATTGGGGTTGAAGTGGAAGGTCATCCAGATGGGCTGCATATTCTGAAGGCGTTGTCGGGTGGGCCTGCTGCCCGGGCCACGTTACGAAAAGGGGATGTGATCTATGCGATTGATGGTCAGTCGCTGGCGGGGATGGATTTGTCACAGGCGGTTGATCTGATTCCTGGTCCACTGGGTAGTCCGATTCAGTTATCGGTACGACGTGGTGGTCAGGTGACCGACATCACCCTGACTCGTGCCCGGGTTGAGATTAAGAGTGTTTCGGAGTTTCGAATGGTCGATGCAGGCCAAGGGGTTGCCTACATCAAGCTGGATAGCTTCGCGGAAGCAACCAGCAAAGAACTTGATGCAGCCCTGATGAGCCTTAATCAACAAGGAATGCAATCGCTGATTCTAGACTTGCGAGGAAACCCTGGTGGTTTGCTGACAACCGCGATTGAAGTGACTGACAAGTTCTTGCCAGATGGCGTGATCGTGTCGACTAAAGGTCGTTTGCCACAAGATAACACTCAAGAAAACGCCAAGCGGCCTAATACCTGGAAAACGCCGCTGGTGGTTCTGGTCGATAAGAATAGTGCCAGTGCGAGCGAAATCTTTGCGGCCGCCATTCAAGATCACGGGCGGGGTGTAGTTGTGGGTCAGCGGTCTTATGGCAAGGGGACGGTTCAAACGCAGTTCCCAATGCAGAGTGTGGCAGGTGGACTGAAGTTGACGACGGCGTTGTTTTACTCGCCGAACGGACGACAGATGTCGGGTGAGGGGGTGATTCCTGACGTGCCAGTGGCAGTTGCGGCTAACCCACGAGACGTTAGCCAGGACCGGACACTTGATACGGCCATCGATGTGGCCCTCAATGGAACAGGGGCGGAGATGGCCAGCGGCGTATCGCTCAATTCTGGCTACAACCGACGGATGGAAGGACCTCGCTCGTAACACCTGCTAAGGAAACACGATGTTTTCAACAACTTGATCCCGCAGCCGAGCCAGGAGGCCGCTGCGGGATTTTTGTTTTTTAAGTGGGTGAGAGTAGAGACGGTCGATTGAGGGAGGGGCAGCTAATGGGAGAATGCAAAAAAGCGAGGGAACCGTACTCGATGTGCAAACTTGCAGGGTTCGCCTTGAAAGTGAAATTGCGTTCGCACCACACCATCGCAGCTTCAGCTAGCAAAACAAGGTTTTCGATAGACGGATTGCTGACCCGTTGGGCTTTTTTGGCGATGGAGACTTGATCGAATGGTAAGTTACAGGCTTATGATAGATGCAATTGAAATGCTTACTTAAACCCTCAGATTATTCATTTTGATTCCGCGGCAGGAGAGTTAGATGCGATGGCGATTTGCGAGTTTTGGTCGTGAGCAGGAACTCCTGGAGAAACGGGAAGTTGAACAGCGGATTGAGGCTTGGTGGCAAGAG
>JAIXVG010000611.1 GCA_027483145.1 Planctomyces sp. | reverse complement strand
GCGGTTTGATGATTCGCAACTCTCCGGTCGGAGCGGTCCATGATACTCGCCATCACAATTACAAGAGCATCGCTGATTAGAGTCCTTGTGGCACTTGTCCTCATGTTGATCGGTGCTCCGGCGCTTCAGGCGGGGGAGCGGCCGCTGAAGGTGTTTATTCTGGCCGGTCAGTCCAATATGGAAGGGCACGCAAGAGTCGAGACTTTCGATTACATCGGGGATGATCCTGCCACGGCACCGCTGCTTAAGCAGATGCGTAGCGAGGATGGCAAGCCGACGGTTTGCGATCATGTCTGGATTTCGTACTTCACTGGTATAGGCGAATCGAATGGCGAAGGGTTTGGCAAGCTGACGGCGGGATATGGCTCGCGAGAGAATCCGGCTGAAGATGGTGGGAAGATCGGGCCGGAGTTTACGTTTGGGCTGACGCTTAATGCGAAGCTAGAGGAACCGGTGCTGATCATCAAAACCGCATGGGGTGGAAAGTCGCTCCATACCGACTTTCGGCCACCAAGTGCCGGGCCGTATGTGCTGAGCGATTGGCAGGCGGAGAATTATCCTAAGCAAGTAGGTCATGGCATTCCGCAGGACTTCGAGCAGTGGAAGGCTGACAAGGTCAAGGAGACTGGGGTTTACTATCGGCTGATGATCGAGCATGTGAAACGGGTGCTGGCTGACCCGCAGCGAGTTTGCCCGGCTTACGATCCTGCAGCAGGTTACGAGATCGCGGGATTCGTGTGGCTGCAGGGATGGAACGATATGGTCGACAGCCATGTTTATCCCTATCGGAACCGGGGGGAGACCACTCCTCGTTTTGCGTCGTACAGCGATTGCCTGGCGCATTTGGTTCGTGATGTGCGGCGTGATTTGTCGGCTCCCGAGATGCCGTTCGTGATCGGCGTGATGGGTGTCGGTGGTGCAAAGGCTGATGCTGACATTGTGGCGTTTCGTGAAGCGATGGCCGCTCCTGCGTCCCTGCCAGAGTTCAAAGGGAACGTTGCTGCGGTGCAGACCGCTCCATTCTGGTCAGAGGAACTGGGAGCCATTGATGACAAGTATGGCCAGGTCCGGCAAATGGGGTACTTCCTAGACTCGAAGCACAAGGACTACGCCAACGCAGATGGCTCGATGACCGAGGAAGCGAAACGAGAGTACCTTCAGAAGTACGAAGGCGACCTCATTTCACCGGCTGAAGTGGCCGTATGGAACCGGGGGGCATCCAACGCTGGCTATCACTATCTGGGATGTGCGAAGACGTTTGCACTCATGGGAAAATCGTTTGCCGAAGCGAATCTTGCGATGCTGAATCGGTCGAATGAGGTGGTGGCTGCAGAGCTCAAGAATGGGGAGATGGCAGGGTACTTGCTCATTCCGAATGAGCGAGTGCCGGAGACGTTCAATGCGGGCTTCTCGATGTACATTGCGGCCTGGCCCTTGCTTAAGCATTATCCCGGGCAGAGGTTTCAGTCGGGTTTGCCGGGGACCTGGATGTTCGCGCAGCCTGTAGATAAACCGCTGGAGAAGGCCTACTCGGACATTGAAGGGGGGCTTGGCTGGTGGCGTGATACCGAGTACGCGACGGAGACGCCCAAATTCATTATGGGGGGAGTTGCCCCGGACTTTGTTGAATGGGCCAACGGTCCGGGAGCAGGGAAGGGGCGCGATTGGGCGAATCCGAGTGGGAAGTATGCGATCGCTCAACTTAGCCCGTGGGTCCTCTGGCCACCGGATGGATTGAATCTGAAGCAAGGGACTCGTGGCGAATGGTTTGGGTATGGCTATCTGCCGCTCCCCCTTACCCAGCCGAAGCCAAAGACCGATGGGCGCGACATTCCGACTGGCAATCAGTGCTGGACGCTGTTTCTGAATACGGGCAACTTTAAGGGGCCGGTCACGTTCTTTACCCCCTATTTCTGGTCTCGAAACGCTGTGCAAGAACCACGTTTCGCCAATCATCTGCTTGACTCGCGTCCATCCGATCCGAACCGCGCGCTGCAAATGGAGACTCAGCATATTCCCAGCGTGCAGTCGACAGATTCGAAGGGAGTGACGTACGCGCGCGTAACTCCAACGCAGTTCCCGAGCGATGCGAAAGGCGAGTCGGCGTTGGTCCATCGCGTTACTTCTTACAAGAAGCAAGCGCTGTGGGACGCGGTCCAAGCTTGGTTTAGTGGTGGCCCGGTTGCGAGCGGCACAATTAACTCGGAAGGCGAGACACTGCACGAATTCCCCGGTAACGGCGGAGCAACCTGGCAGATCTATCCTGATTCTTCGCCGAGAGAAGAGTCGGTCCCGGTTGCCTGGAATTCGTTTGCGACACCCTTCGCCCCAGACCGCAACACGTTTGGCTATCGGTGGAACTCGAATTGGGTGAAGCGGGACGACTCGACTAATCACCATCTGGTGGTGCTCCCCGAGTACTTCCGCCTTGACCATCAGGACAAGCAGAATCCTGTCTGGTCGCCAGTCTCCGCGTCTGATGTCCCCGCAGAGACGGGCCTTGCTGATGTGCGATTTGAACGCGAGCGGAATGGCCAGCCGCAGACTTACGAGACTCCCGATGATGCCGACAGTTGCTGGAAGAAGCCGGGGCCGAAAGCAGGGCCGTTTAAGGCACATCTTGGCGACGGCAGCATTGTGACGTACTACTGGTACCGCTTCGCCGACCAACCTGCACTGCTCAATGCCGACATGACCGGTGCCGAACGTGAGAGCCTGCAGAAGCGAGTCGAGATGTTGCATCGCGAGTGGACCAAAGATCGCGAGTATCTCGCGGCACCCGCGAGTGGCCAACTCGCAGACCTCGACCCAGCAGTTATTGTCACTCCCCCGAAGGGGCTCGAAGTGGGGTATGTGCCCATCGTCACACGACAGGAACCGGGTGACAGCTTGAAGCGTTGATGGGCATTAACTGGTTGCTGCGGTGGCCAACGAATGGGGATTCGTCGTTTGACCAGAAACTTCCGATTGGGTTTGCAGTGCGTGGTTGTGGTCTTGTTATTGACGCATGACGACATGCTATTTGGTCGGCACTGCGAGGTTGCGTCGTAAGAGTGGCTACAACATCAAGCGCGGTCCGTCCCAGGGGGTTGGCAATGAGGGCAAGGTGGACTTACGGGGAGTAAAAACCATTAGCGGTCCAAATCGACTGCCAGTGCCATAATGTCACCTGAGCTTTCGGATTAAACCCCGGCCTGTGCCCTGGCAATTCTCTGGTCAGTCGGCGCGAGGCGGCGCCAACAAAACCGCCAGTGAATTCCAATTGCTACCGAGGCAACCGACAGGCACGTCTCGTTAATGTGTGCTAAACGCTAGCAAAAAGCGGATCAACAAAGTAATTGCTGTTATTGAATGTGGTCGTGGGGCGAGTCCCGATCGTCCCGAACACTCCGCCGCCGACTGTTGTCAGTCTTCCGTTGGAGACAGCGGAGTTAAGTCCACCGCTGCTGACGGCGAAACGACTGTTGATGCTGACGCTTACTGTGTATTGAGTATTGGCCCGAATATAGACTGGTTTAGAGAAAGTAACGGTCACCCACCCACTGCCAGTTGCAGTAAATGTTGCAGATGCCAGCTGCTTGCCGGTCGAGTCCCATAAACGGCCAATGTTGGTACCCGTTTCGCCTGTTGCTCTGTAGAAGCGGATTCCAGTGACATAGCCGTCGACGCTCGACTGAAAAACAGTTCCTTGCTCGTACGATGTACCGTCAGAAGCATTCGTGTTTGCAGGAACCTGACTGGTGAAGATGCTGGACTGAACTGAGACGTTAGTGAATCGACCGGCTGTCAAAGATGCATTGTTTCTCGCAGTGACTGCCAGCCCAACCAACGCGGTACTGGACATTGCGGTAATCGCCTGCGTTGTCCCAATCTGAGTCCAGGTATTTCCATCATTACTGTAATGTGCGCTAAAGTTACTTCCACTGCGAGTGAGCCTGACCCACTTTGGTGCTGTTTGTCCTGTCACCTGCGTCGTGGCGATGGTTCCTCCAGCAGCGGTTCGTCGTTGGAAGACAATGGTTCCTGAGGGGGTAACAACCACTGATGCTTCAACAGCGTTCGCCGCAGTACTCGCACGGAACATAACGCCTGCTTTGGCAGTAGCGTTCGTATTCTGAATACTTTCGACTTTGGCTATGACTGCTCCACTTCCCGCATATGAAGTATTTGCAAAGTTAAAACTGTCGCTGGTCCCGGCTATATCGGTTCCGCCGCCAGTAACAATCCATTCCCCGCTATTCTGTGTGGAGGATCCGGACTGTCCAGGGCTGCCGATGTTGCTGTTAGACCATCCGGTTGGCAATGATGAGTTTGGAACGAACACAACGTCGCGAAAGTAGTTTGAATTCTGATAACTACCCGAAGGAAGAGAACCAACTGTACCAAACAGTCCTGCGCCGACTGTCGATAGATTACCTCTGGAGATTGTTGAAGCAAGGCCTCCAACTTGTGAAACAAAATAGTTATTCCCAGTATTAACAGTCACAACGTACTGTGTGTTGGCTGCAATGGTGACCGGAACAGATAAGTAGGCTGTCTGCCAGCCAGCCACGGTTTCGTTTGTGAATGTCACCGTTGCCAGCTTAGTGCCAGTACTTGACCATAGAGTCCCGGTGTGGGTTCCACTTTCGCTCTGACGTTTGAAGAAGCGAATGCCTGTTATCTGACCAGCGGTCGAAGATTGGAACTTCATCCCCAGTTCGTAGCCGACATTATCAGTGACATTGAGGGACGTTGGGCTGCGGTTCTCAAGCAAGGTTTGGTATGAATTGCCGCCGGGATTGGGATCACCAATCGTTAGTCCCGCATTAGTGACGCGCTGAGCCCATTCGTTGTAGGCAATTGTTTCCTGGCTGAGTGTCAGAGTCTGACCAGGATATCGCGAGTAGTTCCCAAACCCGTTGGCCCCGGAGATGCCCAGATTGTTCCCATCGCCGGAGACGAAGACTCTGGTTGTTCCCGGTTGATAAGATTCAAAGTCGGAACGAATGGTTGTTCCGTCGGTATTCACTTGCTGGGAATCTACCGAATTGCTGAAGACGGAATTGTTAAAGAAAAGCGAAGAATTCCAGCCGTAGTAGTTCCAGGATCGGATTCCGGTACTGACCGAAGCAAGACGATTTCCGTTCGGCAGACGGCCACTGTTTACGATCACGTTCTCATAAACATTCACATCGTGACCACCGTTCAGGTCAATTGCATCTGCTTGCGTTCCAGTAATGACGTTACCGTTAACATTAACATAGCCGGAAATGATGGGGTCGGTGTTGTCCACGACGTTGATACCAGAACCGGTCGAGTATGTTGCTTCCGGATTTGCCGAGTATTGCCCGCCGATGTAATTGTCGTGAATACTGATCGAACTTGTGGATGTTCCTTCACTGTTCAGCATATTGATGACGTCTTCCTGAGCACTGCTACCAGCCGTATTGACGATTTTATTCCAGCCAATCTCTACGTTTGGCTGGTTCCTGACATAGTTAAACTGCACTGCATTAGCGCCGAGGCTGTTCTCGGACTTAAACCCTCCGTTTCCATCGGTAATCCGACCATCAATATTGGTGAATAGATTGTTGGTAATCCGCAATTGATCAGCTGGTTTGAAGCTGGCAACGTCATCAGCGTAACCGAACACTTCGATGCCGGTGGTTCCCGTCACGTCGTTATGATCGAACTGCAGATACTTAGGATTGATTAGCCGAATAGCGCGGGCCTGTGTTTGGTCGAGACCGCCAGGGCTGTTGCCAATCAGCTGCGAGTTTCGCACCGTCAGATTCAATCCAAAGAATCCCGCACCCTGACCTTCAATGAGGCCGGTATTTCCGTAGTTGTTTCCACCTGCGGCGGTGTTTCCGATGATGACCGAGTTAACAATCGTCACTGGCTCGGAAGTGGCGATGATGACTGGGGATTCATTTGGGTTGGTCGTTTCCCAATAGCCCGAATACGTTCCGCCTTGTGTGATCGTGATACCGGTGAGGTATAGTCGACCTTCGAGGGCGATGGTGGGTGGGGTTGAGCGAAACTTACGGCTCGACCTTCTCCTCTCGCTATGAGCAAGTTGGGAAAGTCCGTTAAGAACCTGGTCAAGCTTCGCAGCCACACGTTCCTGAACTGAAATCATGAGATTCAAGTACCGAGATATTGTGCGCATTGGTCAAGCTTTCTACTCAAAACGTGTAAAGGCAAATAGATTGTTCGATCACAGCCGATGGACCCCGATGGGGCCGCCGACTGATTGGACCGGCACGCGTTGTGGTATTGGCTGGTGCAGAATCAATTCGCGGCTAGTGAGAACAAACTGAGTTGCTGACACCGCAATCTAACTGGTCCGGAAGTTGGAACGAATTCGAGTTGCGAGAACAAATCCTGCCAGACGGGGCAGTTCGAGAGAGTTGATAGCCATAGAATATGAGCGTTCATAATTTCGGTCAAGAAAGCAAGACTATTTTTGAAAATTTCTTGCGAAATGTAGAACGACGTACCCCGTCCTGAAGCAATCCGTGCGTTGTTTCAGCGAAGGAGCAAGATTGCAAACGGAGTCTGGAGAAGGGGATAAGTCCAGATTCATTGGTTGCAATGAAGGGATGGCTGGCACGAAGGACTGACGTCATGAAATCGTAGAGACGACCACCGAAGATTTACCAG
>JAIXVG010000064.1 GCA_027483145.1 Planctomyces sp. | reverse complement strand
TCCCATCACAGCTTCGCTTGCAAGGTTCAGATTGGTGATTCGGCAAGCAACCACGGCATTCGTGTCACAAAACGCCTCAACGGTGCAGCGGTAATCTCCCTGCGTGACGTTCATCGTGCCGAGCGACTGAAAGTCTTTCGTGCGGCGAAGGTATCGCTCGTGGAGTGATTGTTGGCTAATCAGTGTGCCATTAATGTGAATTGGAACGAGAACGTATCGAACATACGGTTCCAAATACGACTGGGCCTTCTCCGCTGTGATGATGTTCTGAGGGTCGAGGGTGACGGCAAGCCGAGTCCCCGGCGTTCGGCCATCCTTTTGGCGGCTCAAGGCGATGCAGTCTCTTGCAATCGAAAGCGCGTCTCGCTGTGCTGTGCTGATTAGGGTTTCGTCACTTGCAACCGCTCTGGTTTCCACCCTAAGCGATGTACAGACGCCGAAGTTCGCCATCGCACCAATGCCGAAGGTACCGATCACCCCTGCACGCATTGCCAATTCGCCACGTTTGCCGCTCGACCCTGCCTTCCAGAAGTTCTTCCGAAGAACTTCTTCAGTCATGCCAATACCGTTGTCCTCGATAGTGATCTGCTGGCCGGAAATATCTACTGTAATTTGTCCGTCAGCCAAGGATGAGTTTTCTAGCGAAGCCCGCATCAGAATTGCGTCATAGGCGTTCTGGACGTTCTCACGAAGCATCGCCAAAGGCGAGTCGTAAATCTCCTTCGAAAGAATCTCTAGGACTCGACTCGTTTCGACCTCAAATGTGATGCGATCCTCAGACGTGCTCATTTCACCCTCGCTTCGTATTTCTGCCGTAGTTCGATTGCCGCAGAATCAATGCTGTCAGCGACGACGCTTAGGCCGAGCAGTTCACCAAGGCGTTTCTTGTCTCCCAACTCCCAGAGGGCGTCCGCAAGAAGGATGGCTTCGCTTACGGACTGCGGAGGAAACAAGCTGCTTATTAGGTCGTCGTCATACGGAAGGACTGTATAGCACTCCGCAAGCATTCGACGCGCAATGCCGTCCGTGCTGACGAGTCTCAAAAGGACGCTCCTCGCACCGGCATGATCGTTCTTCGCTAGCAATGATTCAGCTTCCGATAGCCGGGCATTTTGAGATGGCTGAGGCACAAGTGGCGTCTGAATATCGAACTGGATTGTGCTGGCGTTCAAATCTGAGTACCACCCGGCTGTCCACACGGGCAAGTCAAATGAGTCGTTGGACATACGCCGCTGATGCACGGTAGCCGAGTAAGCTTCGGTATCGAGTTCGAGCAGGTTATATGATCGGTCGTGTCCATGTGGCAGCGAGCGGTGGCCTCCACAGAGCGTTCCGGCGCTCAGGACCGTGATCTTTCGACCAGTGGCGAAGCGAAAACGCTCTTCCACGAATGTTGGCTTGTGTTGGTGCCCGTGTAGTCCAATGCTGAAGCCACAGTCGATTAGGACTTGCAGCGTGTCCGCATCCATGTAATCGTCCGAATGTGGCCCGCCAAGGGTGTTGTGATGCCACACGGCAACAGGGATGTGACCCTGATACTGAAGAGATTCGACTTGTCGTGCTGCCACTGCAATCGCATTGGGATGAATACACCCGGCCCTGTGAAGCGGGTCATTGTTGTAGCAGCTATTGAAAGCGGCGATGACGATGCCATAGGCTGGATAAGCGAAAATATCAACCTGTTCTTCCGGGGCTAAGCTGTAGCTCCGAGCCCCTTTATAGAAGCGGGAATAAAAGGAGGCGAAATGTTCAATGCGTCGATTGTAGCGATCTTTGTCGGTCAGGCGGTATAGCTGCAGGTCTTTCCAAGACCAGCGATGCGAGGAATGCGGCGAAAACAAGTCTGCAATTGCATCTGAGAGGGATGAAGCGGCGGGAGAGGATGCGGTGAGTGAAGTAAGGGCTGTCAGCGTTTCGGGATAACTCACGTCATGGTTGCCGGGGACAAGAACTAACCGCTGCCGGTCCCCATCAAGGAAGGTGTTCACCAAGTCTACAAGAAATGATTCTGCCTCTTGGTATTGGGCTGCAAGTGTGTCGTTCGGGGTAGAGTGCGTGGCCGGAACACCGTAAACAATATCTCCGCTGACGATGATCAGGGAAGGCGGTGAAAGTGGCGGTGTGCCAGTGGCGTAGCGATTACGGTCATTCACGAGTGAGCGGAGTAATGGCCCATTCCGAATCCCCTGAGTCGGATCACGATGAAGGTCGGAGATATGCATCATTGTGACTCTCACAGGTTCCTACTCCCCCAAGTGGCTGTATTTGATGGCCTATCGATGTGACCACCACTAAGCTGAAACATTGCTGGACGTAGCGTCTCCGGAGTTATGTTGTTCGGTCCTACGGGCAACGAGCTTGTTCAACTTTGTTTTCACCATACGAATTTCTTTCCTGCCGTAGGGCCATTACACACATCACGCGATGGAGTCTAGAGTGTACCTAACCGCTCAGCTAGGCTAAGGCTCACCGGTGCAGCATTGGCGAGGTGGCATGTTCGGACTCAGCCGAGTAGCCATGGGGAAAGTGCGTGCGATGCTTTCCGTTTAGGGCAAGCATGCATTCTTGAGCGATTGCTTGAGGATTTCAGGGTGTTTGGAGCGTTGAACGGTGCGGTTTGCCGCATGGAATGCGGTAGTGGGTCTCGATGGTGCGCTTGATACTTGGCCGATGACCAAGGGTGCTAATCGCGCATTGAGATTGTCGTTGATTCGGATGAGAAGGTGGGGCAAGTAACACTCTACCAAACTGAAGAAGTATCAGATTGACGCGGCGTGATTGATGGAGCTAGGGCAAATCAAAGGGGTCAGGACTCGTCGAATTGCCTCAGAAAGCAACTCGTCTTGACCCCTTTGATCTTGCCGCCTGCGGCCGTGAGATCCTCCACCCTAAGCGAGAATATCGTTAACAACTCGCGCTGTTCGGCCGGCCGTAATTTGTTGTGGCTGACCGCTGTGGTGGTAAATCACCTTCGAGTGATCCAGCCCAAACATGTGCATGACGGTTGCCTGGTAATCGTTCGCAGTCACCACGTTTGTGACGGCGCGATGGCCAACTTCATCCGACTCGCCGTAGGTCATTCCCGGCTTGATGCCACCACCGGCCATCCAAATGCTGAAGCCTTGGCCGTTATGGTCGCGTCCGCCAGTTTCAGCCGTCCCTTGGGTGACGGGCAACCGGCCAATTTCGCCGCCCCAGTGAACCAGGGTTGAGTCGAGCAGCCCACGCTGCTTCAGGTCTTTCACCAGTGCTGCCGAAGGCTGATCAGTCCGCTTGCAGATTGCGGGCAGGGCGTCCTTAATGTTTTCGTGATGATCCCATGGCTGGTGAGCCAGAAAGAGCTGCACGAAGCGCACGCCGCGTTCAACGAGTCGCCGGGCAATCAGGCAGCGTGTGCCGTATTCGCGTGTTGCCTCGTTATCCAGGCCGTACATTTTCTGGGTGGCCTCGGTTTCGCTCGAAATGTCGAGCGCTTCTTTGGCCGCGATCTGCATTCGTGCAGCCAGTTCGTAGCTGGCAATCCGGGCTTCCAGGTCGGCTTCGCCTGGATGCTGTTCCAAATGCCGGTCATTCAGCCCCTTCAGAAACGCCAGGTTTTGAGCCTGAAGCTCGCCCTTCAAATGAGGTGGCGGGTTCAAGTTCAGA
Source organism: Planctomyces sp. (assembly GCA_027483145.1). Taxonomy (GTDB): domain Bacteria; phylum Planctomycetota; class Planctomycetia; order Planctomycetales; family Planctomycetaceae; genus JAIXVG01. The sequence goes on along the minus strand of JAIXVG010000064.1, from coordinate 28,518 downwards.
ATTCTGGGTTCCGTGGCCCGCAATACCGTCCCCTGGAAGAGCGGCGGCATGAACCCGTTTGACCAGTTGTTGACGCCGTCGACGGGATGGCCACCCGGGTCGACCAGAACCATGTAGGCTGGGAGATTTTGCGATTCGCTGCCCAGTGCGTACGTCAGCCAGGAGCCCAATGAGGGCCGGCCCAACACTGCTGGAATACCGGCATTGAAGTACCGAATGGAAACCTCGTGGCCGTTGTGCCCGGTGTGCATCGACCGAATGACGCACAGATCGTCGGCAACGCTGGCGATGTTGGGAATGAGTTCGGAAAACTCCAGGCCCGATTGTCCATGCTTCTCAAACTTCCACCGGCTGCCCAATAGCTTTCGCGAGGCGTTCTTCTGGTCGCTATAGCCAACTTCGCCGGCATAGTCGGTGCCATTCAGGCGTGATAGCTCCGGCTTGGGGTCCATCAACTCCATCTGCGAAGGCCCCCCATGCATGAAGAGCGAAATCATCGCTTTGGCTTTGCCGGGGAACTGCGTTGGCTTGGGACGCAGGTCATAGACGACCGGCTCAGTTCGCACGCTGGGCGGTTTCGCTTTGGCCTCTTCTTCGGCCAGCATCACCGCGAGTGCGATCGACCCAATACCCATGGCGTTTTCAGACAGAAACTGGCGTCGTGTGGGCAGCAGGTTTGGGAACACTGAAACGTCTCCAGGCAATCGAAGCAAGTCGTGAAAATGAAACAGCGAGAAACCAACGAAACAATCTGTTCGTTAACACGCCTCTAATCGACATAGAGAAATTCGTTGGAACTCATCAGCACCTGACATAAGTTCGTCAACAGCTGTTTCTGCATGTCGGTCTGTCCGCCCAGGGAAGCAAACTCGGGAGTGGTGCGAATTGTCTGTGCCTGCGACCGAAGAAACTGCACCGCCGAAGCCACCTCGTCGTCGGTTGCCGATCGACACAGGGCCAGTTCCCAGGCCCGGCGAATAGCCACGACTGGCGACACTGTCATTGGCGAGCGGAAATCCGCGATCGAATTCCAGTACCCCAACAACTGACCACTTGGCGAGACTAATCGATACTCGAGCCGGTTTGCGAACGTGTCAGATGTCTCCGCCGCCCTGCAATCGACCACACAATCAACCGTGTCCCCAGCGCGAACCATGCAGTGTGTCACCGGAAAATCCGCCACGTTGTTATGGGCAACAACAGCAAATTGCACCGACTGACCGGTTACCACAATACGGGCCCGCACACCGTCGCCACCTTCGTTGAAGTGTTGTATCGAGCCCCGAACTTCTACGGTTCCGTCGGCCGGTGCGACCCACCGCCGAATGACCGCCAGAGCGCCCGTGCCGCCCGGGTGCCCTCCCTGATTGTTCAGCAGCGTATAGCCGAGCAGCGCATCCGGAACGGCCACACCGCCGGCGTAGGTCTCGTTGGCACAAACGGGGAACTTGGTATATCGCACTTCTGGCGTACCCGATTCGGTCACCTCGCCGTATCCATACTGCCACGGGTCATCCCACAGGAGTTCAATTGCAGCATTTTCTGACCCATTGCGTGTTGGCGAAGCGGCCGCCTCACGCAGTGCCCGTTCTGCCAACAGCCGCGCCTGCTTCAGCACAAAGTCGCTGTTCAACATCATCAAGCTTTGCGTTGCGGCCGTCGAAACAACCCGCCGCTCGCAATTCACTTCCATTGTGGGTGCGTCGAACATCGCCAGAAACGAAACCGGCATCGAACGCCGCACTTGCAAATAAAGACTGCGGCGCGTGTCCTCGCCCCCAACGATAATCTGCCCGGTCTCGTCCGCTTGTACTTGTACAGGCGGACCAAATTGCGTCAGGTTCAGCGTGCCGTTCGCTGCAAGAATTCGGTCGCGAACCGTTTCAGCCTCCAGCCGGCGCACGGGCATCCGTCCGTAGAGCTGGTTGGCCGGGTCGGTGGCCAGCGTTTCTGAACTCGGAACGCTCGATTGCCGGAAGACCGTGGAATTCATAATCAGGCGGTGCAGACGCTTCAAACTCCAGCCGGTTTCGCGAAACTCCGTTGCTAACCAATCGAGTAGTTCGGGATGAGTAGGTGCGACACCCAGCTTTCCAAAATCGCCCGGCGTTGCGACCAGCCCTTTGCCAAAGTGATTTAGCCAGACGCGGTTCACCAATACTCGGCTGACCAGCGGATGATTGCCTTGAGTGAGATACCGGGCCAAGGCTAATCGCCGTCCGGTGGTGGGCAGGTCAGACGCTTGCTCAGGAATGGCCAGCGCCTCGCCCGCGTTCGCCGTAATCTGCAATTCGCCCGGCGAAACGGGCTGCCGTGGTTGACGATGATCGCCACGATTGAAGAGATACGTCACCGGCACCTGTCCGGGCACTTCCGTTAGCACACGTCGAAAGTGTTCGGGAGCCTTCTTCGCCAGGATTGCGGCAATTTGCCCGTCAAATGCCTTCAGCTTGTCGGCATCGGCTTGGCTGTATTGGCTTAAGTTGAACTGATTAATGTTCAGTGCAGGGATTTGCGTGAGCAATGCAATCTGCTCGGGCGTGCGTTTGTCGCCCGGAGTGGTGGCAGCAGCCAAGAGCATTTCGCGCTGCTCGGCAGGATGCTTTTCCACTTCGCGCTGGATCGCCGCCAGGACGAACTGGGCCTGGGCCGTTTGCTGTTCGCGGCGTACCACCTCGGCTTCGGCGTCAATCGCAGCCGCTTGAGCGCGGTCGGCATCGGTGTAGAGCGAAATTTCCCGTTGAGCCGGGTTCCGCCAATTCTTCCAGTCGAGCGCGGGCTCAAACACGGCTCGGAGCTGGAAGTAGTCGCTTTGGGGAATTGGGTCGTAGCGATGGTCGTGGCATTGGGCACAACCCACAGTCAGCCCGAGGAGTGATGTGGAAACAATTTTCAGCGTGTCTGCCACAACCGCGTTTTTGGCAATCTCGTGATCAATATCGCCTCCGGCAGTTCCGTCGGCGGCCATTCGCAAAAACCCGGTCGCTGTCAGTTGCTCAATCTGCTGCGAGTTCAAATTGCTATGCGGACGGGGGACCAATTCGTCTCCCGCCAATTGCTCGATAATGAATTGGTCGAACGGTTTGTCTGCGTTGAATGAGTTAATGACGTAGTCGCGGTAGTGATAGGCCGAGCCGCGCACCACATCGTCGTTTGTAGCACCTTCGGAATCTGCATAGCCTGCCACGTCCAGCCAATGCCGCCCCCAGCGTTCGCCGTATTGCGGTGAGGCCAGCATTTCGTCAACAAGGCGCGAATAAGTTTCTGAATTGGGATTCGCTGCCACAGCCGCCCGCTGTGCGTCTGTTGGGGGCAACCCAGTCAAGTCGAACGCTGCCCGCTTGAGCAGCGATTGCCAGTCGGCATCGGGCGCGAAATCGAGTCCTGCTGGCGATAACTGCGCCAGAATAAACGCGTCGATTGGCGTCCGGACGCGAGAATTGTCCGGGAAGGTCGGCACGTCCGGTCGGATGATTGGCTTGAACGACCAGAAGTCACGTTCTTCCGGCTGAATCCCCAGCCCCTGCGGAATGGTTTCTGGTTCGGGCCGACGAGTGGGTGCCCCCGCAGCCACCCAATGCTCCAGCGTTTGCAGTTCGGCCGCAGAAACCTTGCCTTCGCCCGGGGGCATTTCCCCAGTTCGAATCCGATTCAAAAACAGCGATTCATGTACTTGCCCCGGAACGACAGCAGGCCCCGTTTCGCCCCCCGTAATCATCCGCCGCACTTGCCGGAGGTCAAGCTTGCCTTCCGGGTTCGGCCCTGCGCCGTGGCAGTCGAAACAGTGCGCGCGAAAAATCGCCCAAACTTCTTTTTCAAAAGTTGGCTTTTCGAACGTTGGGATGACTTCAGCCAGACAGATCTCGGGAACAGTCAGCGCTGCAACGACGGCAAAAAAACAGGAGGTAACAGATGGCCGCATGTCAGATCGTTCTTTGGGAATAACGGCCGTGGCGGAAGAACTTCGACTGCAAAGTTTCTATGACCGGGGCCAAAGCACTAACGGCGGATGGGCGTCACAAGGGTTCCTGTTGCAAACTTGCAACACTGTGGCCTATGGGTGGGAAATTTGGAGCAGGAAGGATGTCGATTGTCAGGAGGCGGGGAAAACAAAACGAGGGGACCTGAGTTTTGCCTAAGGGGCAACCTCTCACCAAGCAGAAACATCGGATACATCAAAGTATCCCGATGAAAACTTGTTGGGTCAACCGGAAAATCGAAAAAACCACATCGGCCAGCCAGATTGACCAGTTGGCGTACCACCTTGCCTTTCCGGCGCAGGGCAAACCCCTGTTCTGAAACGGCTTACGCGTCGAATAGAACCTCACCCAACCGCCAATTTGCCGCCTGAAGACGAAAGATTAGCTGCGTTTAGAGCTACTGTGGCAAGTGCGGCGATAGAAGATGTTGCCGCCATTCCTTCGGGCGATGTCAATAAAACGCTAACGCATCAGCGGGTGGGAGGCAGTAGCACGGCGGAGTGGCATGCTTGTCCTTTGACAAGCATGGTTTTCGGGGATGCTGCGAAGATCGGATGAATAGCGATCATTGCCTTCAGCATGCTTGCTCTGGGGAGCAAGCATGGCACCAAGCTGACCCCCGTGGCAGCCTGACACAAGATAACCGGGGTGTCCATTCCTTTTGGGGTGCGGCTGGATGCACGGAATGCGGTAGTGGGTCTTGGTGGTGCGTTTGGTGCTTGGCCGATGACCAAGGTTGCTGATCGCGAATTGAGCTTGTCGTTGATTGGGATGAGAATGGTGCGGCAAGCCACTCCCGACAAAACTGGGCCACCCCGCGAAGATCATAGGGTGGAAAGAACTTACAGCTCATGCAGGCTCAAACGATCGATGCCCCTCGCTGACGCTTCGGGCTACGAAGAAAGAGGTTGGATTCACGGTGTTTTCGCGTGCTTGATTGGTCAACATTCAGGATAGCGCAACTTCAAAACTAACGCTTCGGGTTACGGGCAGCGAGGGCGGACGGTGCTCGAAATACATCGAACGGATTAGGGAGAGGGAAGTTCGATGAGTTGTTGCAAGAGGGCTTGGGCGTAGAGGCGGTGGCCGAAGTCGTTGGGGTGGTTGAGGCCGTTGCCAGTGATGTCGAAGTGGTGTTTGTGCGTTTCCATCTCGGTCCAGACGGCGGTTAAGTCGGCCAGTGCGATACCGGGCCCGGTGAGCTTTGTGAGTTCGTCACGATAGGGGTCAAACATCTCTGGGGGGGTGTGGACCCAATCTTTGTTGCCGCGCATGGTCGAGACGAGAATGATTTCGGCTTCGGGGAGGGCGGCTTGAATCTGCTGCACGATTTGGCGAGTTGAGTTGCCGAAGGCTGCGGGGCTGCGTCCGCCGACGTTGTTCATTCCGTAGGCGACAATGAACAGGTCGGGCCGCTCTGCCAGGAGTTGCGGGAGGTCGTTGACACCGTTATCGACGCCCCACCCTCCGACGGCGCGATTGACAAGAGTGACATCGGAATCGAACGTCGCTTGAACTTGAGCAGCGACTAACTCGGCAAAACCGGGTTGATTGGGGAACGCCCCCGAGACGGCTGACGCGTCGGCTCCGGTGGAAATGCTATCGCCACTGACACCAATCTTGAGAGGTTGTTTGGCCAGCAGTCGGGCGCGAGTTTTGGGGAGAGGATGGTTTAAGCGGGCGATGGCGGGCCTGACGACGGGGTGGAGGCGTTCGTAGGTGACTTCAATCTGATGATCGTGGAACCAGCGGCCTGGCCTGTAAAGCATGAATTGGTCGGGGTGACCTGCTCGGTGGGAGTAGCTGTGCGGGGACTTCGCAGGAAGGAACAAGTCGGCAGTGCGGATGGTAGGGATGCTTACTGGTAGATTGAACGACAGAGTCGTGTTGTCGGCATCGAGCTGGTAGTGCTCCCCTGCTTGTAATAGCTGGTGCGTTGCGGCTGTGCGAACGGACAATATTTTGCGGGCGGGGTAGGCGAGCCGCGCAGTTGCGGTGAGGTTATCATCTGCTTCAAAGAGGACGCTGCTTTCGTGCCAGGCGACATCAGATAACCAGGCGGGTTGCCAGAGATGACAATCGGCCAGGAGAGGGTCTGCTTGCGGATACTCGGGTCGGGGCTGAGTTAAATGGGCCAGTAAAACGTCGACCCACATTTTTGCTGCATTGCGTTGGCCAATGCCGGTGAAGTGTCGACGTGTTTGCATGCCGCCGCGGTTTTCGTTCTGGAGCGTATCGGTATCGGGGCCGGGCCGGAAACCGGGTTCTAGGGCGAGAGCATCGTAGGCAGTGCGAATCGCTCCTTCACCTGCTGGATTGTTATAAACCGTTGGGTGATGCGTTGATTTGGCGAGAAACCAGAGTGGTTGGCAGCGCCAGGAGTCGGTGGCTGTCTGGCGAATGGTTTTCAAATTGGCGACATACTGAGGAGTGGTGGTTTGAGCGATAACGTCGGACTCTCCCTGCTGCCACAGGACAGCTCGAAACTGCCCGAGGCTGACGCCTGCGTTGGTTAAGTTGTCGAATAGTGGAGTGCCAGGCAGCCACTGTGAGCTGGCAGTCGCGCCAACGCCGACATTATGAAACGCGACAGGGACATTGAGGGCTGCGACGAGTGCATCGCCACATGGGGGCCAGATCGACCCGCCATCGCTGCCATCGGGGCAAGGCTGAGGATCGTGTGCGACTTGCCAGCTTGAGATGCCGGGGTTCCAGGCGACAACACGTTCGGCAGGGTCGCGGACCGTGAGACGCTCATCGTTGCAGTTGGTCGAATAGGACTGACCTGCGACAAGAAAGACTTCGCCGACACCCAGTGGACCAGCGGTGATGGTTGCTCGTGTTTTGTCTCCAGAGCGCTGCTGCAAGGAAAGGGTGTACCAGCCGCCAGCAGGGATCGGGAGGGTGATGATGACATGGGTTGCGGTGCGCTCGAAGGCTGGGACGGGATGAAAGGTTGGCTGGGATGGCTGACTGGTGACGGTTAGTGCGGCGTCCCAGGCTTCATTATCGCAAGCGACCGTATTGGCGATGACCACTTTGGCCTGAGCATAGCCGAGTGGGTATTGAGGCTGGGCGGTGTTAGTGCCAGCGGGAAACCCTTGACGCTGAAGGACCTGGAAAGGGAGCGGAGATTGGATGACGAGGGGTTCTTCTGCATGGGCAGCGGTTTGGAAGAGGTGGAGGATGAGCGGGGCCAAGAGTGCGAATGCCAAGGAGTGGGATGATGTTGGACGCTGGCGACGAGGCATGAGATCACCTTCGGAGCGGAAAGTTTGAGAGTGGTGGTAGTGGTGGTAGGGAGCGGGAGGGGGAAACAACGTGGCGTGGAGATTGTGTTCTGAGGGGGGAGAGGAATACAAGGGTGTGGTTGTAAGCTAGCAGAGGTTGCCGGGGGCACAGCCAAAGGCTGATGTTGTTTCGTGCTACTATGTGGGATAGACTACAGGGGTATTGTGAAAGCAGTTTTTGTCGAAACTACGGCGTTCACCAATTGGATTGCGGGCCACTTACCAGACGAAACTTACGCGGCAATTCAGCATGAGCTGATGAACAATCCAGACCGAGGGGACGTGATGCCAGGCTGCGGCGGCCTGCGCAAGCTGCGCGTGAGCGATCCCGGTCGAGGGAAAGGGAAACGGGGCGGCGCACGGATTATCTACCTTTATGTGCTAGAAGTGAAGCGTTTCTACATGCTGGATGTTTATGGTAAGGACGAAAAAGAAGACCTTTCAACTGCGGAAAAGAAGTTCCTGTCGCAGTTGGCTGACGAAGTTCGGTCACAAGCCACCTGAATCTCAAAGATGATTGAACCGAGAGAGAAGAAGCAAATGACAAGACCCCCACTATTCGAACGACTCAAGGCAGGTCTGCAAGAGGCAATTTCTCATGCGAGGGGAGAGTTGAACTTGCGGACGCTGGAAGTGCCTGAGGCTCCGCCAGCGATTGATGCCAAGACCGTAGCGGCGCTTCGTCATCGGGCGAAGATGTCTCAGCCGGTGTTTGCAGCATTGCTTAATGTTTCTGCCAAAACGATTCAAAGTTGGGAGCAGGGGGTCCGCCAACCTTCCGATGCTGCAAGACGCCTGATTCAAGTTTTTACGATGGCGCCAAGCGTGATCTGCCAAAGCGCCGGCGTGCCGGAAGTCACTCTTGATGGCGTTGCGATCGAGACCTCGAAGCAAGGCCTCCGGCGAATAGTGGTTCGAGAGTTGGGTGGTAAGTTGAAGGTTGGTTCCGGCAAGAAAGATCGTAACAGTTCAGTTGGCTGAAGTGTTACGGAATTCGATACCGCCAAAACTACGTCGTTCAATTGTGCTAAAGCCTGAAGGGGCTAAAGACCAGTGACATCGAGCCCAAGAAAACACAAAGTGGTCAGTTGTTGATGGATCATCTTTAGTTGAGTCACCACAATGACAGTCAGACGCGAAAACGCTCATTGGTTTGATATGCCTCTCGCCAAAGTGGCTGCTGCGGTGCGGGTGGTGCTCACTCGTCGTCCGCCGTATATCGACTCGGTTGAAACGCAGAAAGATGTGATGTTCACAACGATCGTCAAGCCAAGTTGGTGGCTGCTTGGCACAAAGATGACCATCGAGCTTCAAGCGACTAACACCGGGACTGAAATCGTCGCATCAACCGTGTCGCAGGGATACATCATGGGTGATGTCTTCAACTATTACGATCAGTATCTGCTGGACTTGTTCAATGCGGTGAGAAGGGAGCTGCGGAAGGGCAGAGATAGCCTTTTTGGTTGAATGATTGTTGTGATTTCGTGAAGCGTTCGCGCTTGGCAACGCGACCTGAGCGGCGGAGTTTGTGGTGTGCTGCTAAAGCAAGTTGCAGGGAGATAAAACGGATGCCGCTTCCGCTTGATGATGCACGTTGGCTTTCGCTCAAGACGGCATACGCAATGCCGGCCACCGATGTCGTAGAATGGCTCGAAACAGCGTATCGCTCTGGTATCACCCGTGAATTGCTTGGCGAAATTATTAACGAAATCCAACATCAAGGGGATACGTCTGAGGCGATGTATGCCGCTGTGCCGCACCTTTTGGCGCTGTCTGAAGGATGTGGCCAGGAGATGGCAAATGATTTAATTGTTGGTGCCGGGCTCATTTGCGCCGCGTCTCAATCGGAAGCTGCCATCCCCTGTCCTGCTGACCTGACAGTGGAGTTGGAGTTAAGCAAAAAGATTGGCCGAAAGCTGGCAATAGAGCAACTGGCCAACGATCACGAATTTGACAATTTTAAGTATCTGCTGGCTGCCCTCGCCGGGTTTTCAGGCCATGGTCGATTCGGGCGTATTATCGAAGGGTTCGATTTTTTCGAGAATCAGTTTCATCACACGCTACTTGATGTAGCCGCTGGATGATGGAGCGTGACGCTTAAAGTGAAGTAACCAAAAGCTAGCGAGTTGCGGCTGCTGAGAGTAGTGAAGCGAGTGTATAGACGCAGGGGGCTGCTTTGTCCTCGAGCCTTTGGCAATTGATTGGCTTTGATGTTTGAAAGGGGCGGATAATGGGAATGGAAAGAAAACACTGGCGGTTCAAGGCAACCGCCAGTGCCACCCAATGGCTCAGCGACGGTTAGCCTTTGATCAGATGCTTGATGCGGGTGATGGCTTCTTGGACGTTGGCGCGGCTGTTGAAGGCGCTTAAACGGAAGTAGCCTTCGCCTGCAGCTCCGAAGCCGCTGCCGGGGGTCATGACGACGTTGGCTTCGCGAAGCATCGTGTCGAAGAAGTCCCAACTTGTTACGCTGCCGGGGGTCTTGACCCAGACATACGGGGCGTTGACGCCGCCATAGACAGGGAGGCCGACATCGCGCAGAGCGTTCGTTAGAAGCTTGGCGTTTTCCAAGTAGAAGGCGATGGTGGCAGCCACTTGCTGCTTGCCTGCGGTCGAGTAGACGGCTTCGGCACCGCGCTGCACCACGTACGAGACGCCGTTGAATTTGGTGGTGTGTCGCCGATTCCAAAGAGGGTGGATTTCGACCCGCTCGCCGGAGGCTGTTTTGCCCATGAGGCCTTTGGGAACAACGGTAAATGCGCAGCGGGTGCCGGTGAAGCCAGCAGTTTTGCTGAAACTGCGGAACTCGATGGCGCAGTCTTTGGCGCCGGGGATTTCAAAGATCGAACGTGGGATACCTGGTTCGGTGATATAGGCTTCGTAGGCGGCGTCAAAGAAGATGATCGAGCCGTTGGCCTTTGCGTAAGCGACCCACTTCTCTAACGTCTCGCGAGTCGCAACGGTTCCGGTCGGGTTATTGGGATAGCAAAGGTAGATGAGGTCGACTGGCTGCTGAGGGATTTGCGGAGTGAAGTTGTTTTCGGCAGTGACAGGGAGATAGACCAGGCCCGCATAGCGGCCGGTGGCATCGGCTGGGCCGGTGCGGCCAGCCATGACGTTGGTATCGACATAGACGGGATAGACGGGGTCGGTGACAGCAACGGTGTTGTTAATCCCAAAAATTTCAAGGATATTGCCGCCGTCACACTTCGAGCCATCGGAAACGAAGATCTCATCAGCGTGGACATCGCAGCCTTTGGCGCGATAGTCGTTTTCGGCGATGGCGTTACGAAGGAAATCGTAGCCCTGTTCGGGACCATAGCCGCGAAAGCTATCGCGGCGGGCGAGGTCATCGACGGCCTGGTGCATGGCTTCGATGATGGCAGGGGCAAGAGGTTCGGTGACATCGCCGATGCCCATGCGAATGATTTTAGCGCTGGGATTTTCTGCGGCGAATTTGGAGACACGGCGGCCGATTTCGGGGAAGAGGTATCCGGCTTTGAGCTTGAGATAGTTCTCGTTGACTTGAACCATGAGGGTTGTGCCTGGTGGTTGTGCTCGTGTGGAAGTTCAGAAACGGTGCGGCGAGCCGCACTCTACGGCTTATGGTTATCGCAGCCGAGAGAGCGATTGGCAATCTTGCCGAGCGGTTCGGATGAGATGAATGGCGGAAGTAGCTGGTGTGGCCTGGTGAAGTGGGGCAAGAACTGGGGGCTTCGCCGCGTTCGACCCCAGGCTCCCGGCGACTATGCTCAGCGGGGATAGTGGAACCGCAGATTAGGAAGATGGACGCAAATGAAAAGAGGGGCTTATTTCTGTAACTGAATTATCTGCGACCATCTGCGAAATCTGTGGTTCGTCTCGTTCGGATTGGCGCGGCGTCTTGCTGCTTCGCAGCAGAGCGACAGGGTTGGAAAGTCGATGAATGAATCTCACTGCTGGACAAGCCAGCAGTGGCACCCGACATGAATCGTCCGCGTTGAAGGCTTATTTGAAACGGATAAATTTCTGGCAGTTTGCGCCAGTAAATACTCTCGTGAACTGAGCAAGTCAAAGAAATGCACCCGACGACTTGCGTCGTCGGCTCGACAGGTTTTGAAGATACGAGTTAGAGTTCGGGATTACTTGAAGGCGAGTTGTTCGGGACGGGGCAGGTCGGCCAACGAGCGGATGCCGAACAGCGAGAGAAAGCGGGGGGTCGTTCGATAACGGACGGTGTTGTCGCCACCCGCGCGTTCGATGGCGAGGAGTTCTCGACGGAGTAGCTGCCGCAAGACTGCACCCGGGGCTGCTTTTCCTAACGCAATGAGTTCGGCTTCGCTAAGGGGCTGGTGATAAGCAACGACGGCCAGTGTTTCGAGAGCATCTTGGGAGAGCTTCACCTCTTTAGGACCCATGCCGAAGACTTTGTAACGAATCCGTTCGAACTCGGGCTTGAGGCGATAAGAATATCCGGCATCGCCCAATGCGATTTCGTAAGGGCGACCTTCCTGGGCGTAGGCGATGTTCAGCTCGGCGATCATCTCTTCGACTTTGGCGGAGGGGAACTCGCGACCGATGAGAAGGGCGAGGCGATCGGCTGAGAGGTGGGTTCCGCCAACGAAGAGGCAGGCTTCGACGACTTGACGGGGGGTAACCTGAGGATCGTCAGCGGTGGACGGCGGGGCCAGTTGAGCAATGCTGTTGCTGGGAGGAACGGCCGTGGTCGATGCAGCGGGGCTGATCACTGCGGGTTGAAGTTCGCTATTGGCCAAGGGTTCGGAGGGAATTGCGACAGGCGCGTCGCCTAAGTCGCCATCGAGTTCGGTCGTTAAGCCGTGAGGGGCAACGAGGGACCAGCGTGATTCGGCATGATCGAGGGCGTCGAGGGCTTTTTGATAGGCGGCTTCGAGATCGTCGTTGGGCCACTCGGGTTCATCCGATGGGATGAGGGGATCGGTGAGCTGGTCGGGATCGTTAGTAGGGCTTTCCATGTGATTCCCGTCCTTGGGGCAAACGATGGGCCTGGCCGCTTCTGGCTGGTTGAGTGATTGAAGTTGCGTGAACTTCAGGGGGTTCTTGAATACGTCCCAAGTATCGCCTTGGGCTGTTATGCGGTCCAGCCCGGTTCGTGTTCTTGAGCGGCTTGAGTTAGAACGGGCTGGCTGTCGGACCAAACGACATTCAAGGCCAACTGTTTCAGCCGATGGAGGTAAGCCCGGGGCAACCGGATATCGAATTTGACCTCGTTTTCCTGGGAGTAGTCGGTGGAGGTGGTTTCGGCATGTTCGGCCAGGAAGGCGTACAGCCTGCCATCGGAGACCGAGCCGGTGACCTGAACATTGATGAACCCATCGCCAAGCTGGTCAGCCACAAGCTGACCAAGCTGATCGAGTCCCAAGCCACTTTGAGCACTGATGGTGACCGAATGGGAGTAACGGGCACGGAGAGTGTCGACGAGTTGTCGATCTTGAACCTTGTCAATTTTATTGAGGACCAAGATGTACTTGCGAATCTCGACGCCGATCTCAGCCAGGACTTGCTCGACGGTATCAACCTGCAGCTCGGCTTCAGGGTGGCTGACATCAACCACGTGCAGCAGGACATCAGCGTGCCGCGCTTCTTCGAGGGTCGACTTGAACGAAGCGACCAACTGGTGGGGCAAGTCGCGCACAAACCCAACGGTGTCGCTCAACAGAGCATCGCCCCAATTGGGGATGCTCCATTTGCGCGTGCGTGTTTCAAGGGTCGCAAACAACTGATCGGCAACGTAGACATCGGCCCCGGTTAAGGCCCGCATGAGAGTGCTTTTTCCGGCATTGGTGTAGCCAACAAGCGATACGAGGCCATGATCTTGTCGTTGTGAAACAATGCGTTCCCGGCGGCGTTCGACTTCAGAAAGATTGCGCTTCAGTTCAGAAATGCGCTGATCGATCAGGCGGCGGTCGGTTTCGATTTGCTTTTCGCCAGGGCCACGGGCCGTTCCGATACCGCCATCGATTCGTTCGAGGTGGGTCCACATGCGCTTGAGTCGGGTGCGGGTGTACTGAAGTTGGGCCAGTTCGACCTGGAGGCGAGACTCGGCTGTGCGGGCATGGGTGGCGAAGATGTCGAGGATGAGTTCGCTGCGATCAACGATGACGCATTTCGTTTCGCTTTCGAGGCTGCGTCCCTGAGCGGGGGTGAGGTTGTTATCGAAGATAACCAGTGTGGCCCCGGTTGCGTGGATAAGGTCGCAGAGTTCTTCGACCTTTCCGCTCCCCAGACAAGTTCCAGGGTGGACTTCGTGGCGGTACTGAACAAGTTCGCCAACGACGTCGACCCCAGCCGTTTTGACCAGGCCGTGCAATTCGGTGAGGACATCTTCGCGCGGGATTTTGCGTCCCCCATCAATGACGGCGACCAGAATAGCGGATTGGCTTTGGACCTTCAGTCCATCTCGTAACGGTTCACCCAAGTTTCTTTTTCCAGTTTGTGTGAGCGGGACGTTGGCTGGGGAGCTGAGTTGTAAGCAGGCCACTGGGGCCAAATGATTGGCCGGTGGATGGTTGCCTAATGCTGTGGATCGATCTTTAAGGATTATGGATAGAGATAGTCTAGCCAGGAGGAGGTTCGCGGGGGACCCGATTTTGTTGGCAGAGGCGGAAAAGGCCGATTTGTTCGCAGATGTCGTTGATTGTCGAAAACGGGGCCTATGAAAAGACGAGCAGCCGAGACAGTGCGGGAACTGTCTCGGCTGGGTGTGGACGGGAATGTGTGACAGGTGTTGTGCGGAGGGGAATCCTGGCCCGTCTCCCTCGGGCCGGTGGGAAATACATTCGAACCCGCCAGCCGCCGCTCTAGAACAAGAGGCGGCTTACCGGTTCGGGGTTCTTAGCTTTGACGAAGGCTTTCTATGCACACCCAGTGCCAATTGGCCGCCAGCGGACCCGTGAGTCGTAGGATTCGGGATGCAACCTGTTTTATGATATGCATTTATCGACGGTGTTTATTTGCTCGGAAAATTTTGCACAGCCGAAAGCGAGGGTGGATTGTCGAATTTACAATTGACCGACGGAAAGGGAATTGTTGTTTTTACAAGTTGCCAGACTCGCGAGCGGTCCTCCTAAGCTCGCTATTTTGTGGTGCTTAACAGTTTGATTTCGAGTTGGCCGATGGTGAGAACCATCGGGTTGAATAGCGAAGATGGCTGGGAGCCGACTTCATCGAGGTATGACGACGAAAACTTGATGTAGTGGCATTTGGCGCCGGCTGAACCGGTGACGGCGTCCAGGGGGTACCAATCGTTCCCCAAAAGAGCCTCGGTCCACATGTGTCCGCCGAAGGCCCGTTCGCTGGGGACGTAAACAAGGCCGATGGCGACACGGGAGGGGATGCGGGCAACGCGGAGCATTGCTGCCAGAAGAACCGCATGTTCGGTGCAGTCTCCTTCGAGGGTTTTGGCGACTTCGCCGGCTGAGGCGAGTGTGGTGCTGAAGTTCTTGCGTTGAACTTGGCGGTGGACGTAGGTCGACATGCTGGCGGCGATCTCGCTGGCGTCGACTGCCGAGCCGATGGCCCGCTTCGCGTGGCCGATGACCCGTTCGTCGTCAGACTGGAGATAGGGGCTGCTTTCGAGACTGGCTGGGGTCCCTTTCCCGGGCTGGACTCCTTTTTCGAGGGGGGCGGAGGTGACGGTTACTTCGACGGTTTGAGGATCAATGATTTTGATCTGCTGAAAGCGATCATCAGGAAGCCAGCTAGCCAGGTCGCCGGTGGGGTGGCGCAAACGGTAGCGAGCGGTTTTCGAGCCGATGGCAGGGGTGCAATCATTGACCCGGACCAGTGTGGCTGCCGCGAGGTCGAACTCGGAACCAGCCAATTGCTGGAGGGCGATATCTTTGGCAACGGTGAGCGAAACGAGTTCGAGCCCTACGGCGTTAGTGACCGACTTTTGGACCGCTCCCTGGTCATCGACCCACATGTAAACTGCTAACCCGGGAATGATCGACTGGGTGGATTTGATTTTTTGCAGCGTGGCTGACTTACCGTCGGCGAGGGTGGTTTCTTCCGAGCCAATGGTTTCGAGGGTGGCCTTGCCCGACTTCGAAAACTCGGGGAAGAACGCCTGCACACTCCGCTTTTCGCCTGGAGCCAGCGGTTTGGTACGGAGTTCCCGCTTCAGCCAAGACTGAGTTTGAGTTCCTGGTTGCCAGTCGGTTGTTTTTTTGGACGACTTGCCGTTGACGATCGATTCGAGTTCGAGCTTGCCGTCGCGAACGACACCCGTGGTAACTGTGGTGGAGGCGGGTGGATTGGCGATCTCCAAGCGAAATTGGCGCAGTTCGCCGTTGGGTCCGGTGAGTTGGGTGCCAACCGCCTTGATTCGCAAGAGTTGCCCGAGCCGCTTGAAGAGCATCTCGGACGTTTCTGTTGTTTCGATGTCGCCGTTTGGAAATACCTTTTCGATGGTCGAGCCGAATCCGACGCGCTGACCGCTGATTTGATTGATTTCCCAGGCCTCGGAGACGCTGACCGGGGTGACTGCTTCGGCAGGAGCGGCCGGTGTTTCCGCGGCGAAGGAGGGGGCCACCGGCAAAAGGGGGAACTGAACGGCCGACCCGTCAATGAGGGCACAAAACGTGCATACTGCAATCAGGTAGACGTTTGTGCGGGATTGAGAAGAGAAGATGGGCATCGAGGCTCCTTCCTGAGAACAGGCCGGCGAATTGGCTGGTCGCGCCGGTTGTAGCGAGTTTTGGGGGGAGTGCATTGGCAGCTTGACGGGTCCATCATCGGAAAGTCGGGTGAAGGGGAACAGGTTAGCGAGACTACCCAGACGAAAACTTGAGAACTTTTTTCTTGGCCGTCGCTGACGGTCCCGATTGCGAGCGAGCAGGGTAAATCGCGGGGTCAATGCTCGACATGGGCCGCAGCGGTCCCATTTTGCATGCTAGATTTCGATGGCGTCGTGTTCTTTGATCAGGAGAACACTGGCTGATAAGGCCACTCGGTCCTAGGGGTGGTGCTTTCCAATTTTCATCAGAGGGGCGTTTGCAGGAGGCGAGCGACCAATCTCGAAGTCGTCGAGAGTAGGCCGAACATGGGTTTCCTGAAGCGTTTCTTCAAAAACACCTATCGCGACGGAGAAGTCCGCCAAGGCCCCAGTAGCTTTGAAAACTTGGAAGAAGAGCAGTTAGAGGCCCACCTCAATATTGCGCGGTATGGCAACTTTATGCTGACTGACGCGATTCGCCCTTCCTACGACCTGCAAGTGGTTCCTGGGGTTGGGTATCGCCACGATAAGTATGTCGACAAAGAATCGGGGATCAAGATTCCGGTGCTGATGGCCTCGGCCTCGCGAGAACGGCTACTCGACTTGTTTTTCGACTTGCTTGATCCCTTGGGTGACGAAGTCGACGTCGTTCTGGAAACGAGTCACGAGCGGCGGGGTGGGCATGAAGACCTGTACCGCGAACAAATCGACATGCCGATTTTGAAGAGTACGCTCTACGACTTTGAAGACCTGCTGCTAGATGATGGCTGTACGGGGTTGGCAGTCCTCAATCCGCGGATTCCGCTCGAAGTGCAGTTCGATGAGCACAAGCTTCTGATTATGTACGGGCAGGACTTGTCGGTCTTCCAAGATATTCTGGATGACTATGGGGTTCCTGGTCGGCCTGAGATGAAATTCATTACCGAGGCTGAGCATGTCCATGCTTCGACCGAAGAGTTCGGGCGTCAGTTCCTGCAACTGAAGTATCGGTTGGGCATTGATGAGGACTAGCCCGAAGCAGGGTGCTCTGTAACCCTAAGCGTTAGCGCGGGGGGACGGGGTGATCAGAAGTGATAATCAGCGACTCCGGTGGGCTGAATGGATGCATGAAGTGACGTGCTCGCTGGGGCTGGGCAATCCTTTTAGTCCGGTTCTTTAATGGTGAAGATCAAGATCCCTCGCTGACGCTTCGGGCTAAGAATTGTTGAGATTGCTCGGTTCGCAGGGGGGGTTACAAGTGGCAGCTGCTCGTAGCTGCTTGGCTCAGGTCGAATGCTGACATTTAGCAAGGCCCACCCTCAGGCCACTCCGAGCGCCGATCCGAATACCCTCTGATGCGTCCGGCTTTGGCCTGGAATCGCTTTGTTTTCGAGCAGGCACAACCGGGAATTCGGATACGTTCCTATGAAAACGCTTTCGACGATGCTGTGGATTCTGATTGGAGTGTTGTCTGCCGCCTGGTGGGCAGGACATGACGAAATTCCGATGCCGCAGCCAAGCGTTAATCGCGATAGTCAGGCGCGGTACTCGGGCGCTCCTCTGGTGGCTGACGAGCCATCACCTGCTCGCGAAGACGACTTGGGGTATGTGACGGTATTCAGTGAGCCGGGAAGTGTGAACACCGTCTCGCAGCGTGGGCCACTTAAAGCAGTGGCAACCCCGGCTGCAACGAAGCAGACGGTCATCAAACAGCGTTTATCGAGCCAGAACGGGAGCGAAGGACCATTCGATCAGGGCTGGAAGATTGCGTTTCAATCGACCGAAGAGCGGCCGATTTATACCAGGACGCTGGGGACCGGTAGTACCAAGATTTTGATTTTGGCAGGGCTGGATGGGACTGATCGGGCGGCAGTGAAGTGGATCGATCGACTTGGCTCGACGATGCTGTCGCAGCCCGAAAAGTATGCCGCGGTGCAAGTGACTTTGGTTCGCGCAGTGAACCCAGATGGCCTGCTTAAGAAGCAGGTTGGGAACACGCGGGGCGTGGAGATCAATCGAAACTTTCCAGTGAAGGAGAAGCGTCAACTGGCCCAAGGGGCTGCCGGGCCATTCCCCACCAGCGAAGTGGAGACGCGAGCTGTGATGCAGTTGATTGCTCAGACGGCACCGCATCGCGTTTTGCTGTTGCAGTCGCAAGCAGGGGATACATCGGATTGCTGGTATGGCAAGACGTGCGAAGGATTAGCGAAAAAACTGGAAGTCGAACATCGCTGGTCGGCACGGCAGTTCGATGCAGAGAAGATGCCCGGCTCGCTGGATGCGTATGCTGATGAAGTTTTGGCATGCGAGTTCATGCGATTATCGGTCGGTGTAGGGAGTGACTGGCAGCAAGTAGTGGCTGATCAGCAACACGCATTCCAGTTGGCCCTGACTTCGGCACCAGCCTGGAGCGGCAACAATGGGAATATGGCCAAGACGAGTCAAACGCCGTTGTGGGAGCCGTTCGGCGGGCTGGAGCAAGACCTGGTGACTTCGTTGGAAGGAGACGCAGGGCCGGCCGAGCAACCAATGCCCGTCTCGAAGAAAACCATGAAGCCCGTTTCGCGGCCAGCGAAGAAGGGGTACGAGGAGTTGCCACCTCCGCCCGGCATGGGACGATAGCCGGGAACGGTGTTTGCCCTCGGACCGACTTCGTCCATGCAGCCCACTGAGTTCGCCCTCAAGTATGCGGCCTACTTCTTTCCTGCAGGTGGGGGATTGCCAGTGGGAATCTTCTTCTTTACCAGAATCATGACGGTCGACGGGGAGATGGCGGCATCGACTTCGGTCCATTCTTTCTTCGCTCCGTCATTCTCGGCTGGTTTGAAATCGGGTAATTGCTTCTTGATGAATGTCATCGCTTTGACGATGGGAAGCGCTAAGCCGTAGCCTTGAACGAACCGCGATGAAAAGGTGACGGCAGTGTTGATGCCGACGATGCGGGCGCGACCATCGCACAGAGGGCCGCCGCTGTTACCAGGATTGATCTGTACGTCGAGAACCATCATGTTTTCGGTCTCGGCCGATGGAAGACCGGTGACAATGCCGCGCGTTGCTTTCAGGCCCGTCCCCACAACACTGGTGAGGGGGAAGCCCAGGGCCAGCACTTCGGAGCCGCGGGGCAAGTCATCAAGGCCCAGGGCCACAGGTGGAGAAGTCAAGTCGGTGCACTTGACGAGGGCAAGGTCGAACTCGGTATCAATGGCGACGACTTCACCGTTGAGGACCTTCTTGGAGCCGGGGGTAGGGTCGACGACGCCAAAGCTTTCGCCGTCTTCAACCACGTGGCGGTTTGTCAGGATGTAGCCTTCAGCGATGACGAACCCGCTGCCACTGCCGACCACCGCGTCTGCTTCGGCTGGTGGAATCGCTTCGCCATTTTCATCTTTTTCGATGAAGTCGAAATCCATCAGGAATGGCTGTCGCGAAGAATAACTGGCTTTCGATTTTTGGCTGAGGGTTGCGAACGCTGTTGCAGCGCGGTCACGGACTTTTTTGTCGGCCTTCACTTTGAGGCCGGGCCGGGGATTTTCAAGTAGCTTGACGAGGTTCCCCATATTTTGCACGGTACATGGGTGATCGGGTTTGAGGGTGGCTGCTTTTTCGAGATGGGTGATCGCTTTGTCGACGCGGCCGTTCATTGCTTCGGCAACGGCCAGGTTGTTCAGGATGGCGACGTTGCCTGGCGCCCGCTTCAACATCTCAGAGAACTGCTTCTCAGCGTTCGGGAAGTTGTCATTCAGCAATGCACCGAGTGCCAGCAGAAAGACCGACGGCAAATGGTCGGGATAGAGTTTGCTGGCGGCGGACAGTTTATCGTCGGCCTGCTTGTAGGCCTTCGTCTTCAAGAGCAGCATGGCTTGCTCAACCAAGGCGTCGGCTTCTTTGGCTAGCTGCTTTTCTTCATCTGGTGTGATCCACTTTTTCCCCACGCGAATGAGACCTGCATCGGCACGAGCTTGCCATTCAACCAGCTTGGCTTCAACGTCCCGTTTATCGAGCGCGCCGAGTTTGTTCTCTGCTAAACAGATCTGGTAAAGGGAGACAACCTCGGTAGCAGTGCGGCACTTCTCGGCTGCGAGTTCAAGCTTCTTAACCGCATCGGCCACTTGCGGCGTCGACTTTGATTTGGGTTTGGGGGGCTGCGCCAGCGTAGTGCCAGCCAATAGCCCAGCAACAACTAGTGACAAGACTGATATCCACGCAAGCTGTGGAGTCGTGCGACCAAGGTGACGAATCATGAGAGTGGCCCAGCAGAAGAGTAATGACCGTGCGACCAAGCAAAGACGGTAACGCCCGATATCAGCCTAATCCTGCAGGATTGCGAAACGCAACATTCCGATTTGTGAATTCGATCTTGGTCTGGAGTGCCGGTCCGGGCTGGCTTGCCCGGATCAGGTAACCGGAGGCCAAGAAACACTAACAGCCGCAGAGGGTAAACCCTTGCGGCTGATGGAGATTCGGGTGAATTGATTCGGGTGTAAGCCTCGCGGAAGCTTGCAGCTTGGTTACCAGACGATGCGAGCTGGCGAAGGTAACAGACCAAACCTTGGCTACGGCCGGGCTTCGTATGTGCCCATTAGTGACACCAAGCCTCGGCGAGACCGCAGAATTAGGTGCGGATCTTCTTGCGCTTGGCCTTGCGGGCCTTGGAGCTGGCTGGTCGGCAGCCGTGATTTGCGGGCTTCAAGCGGCGTTGTGTCTTGGCCATGATTGCGTGTGTTACTACGAGGAAAACTGGCGTTGGACCGATTCCAAACAGGTCCAAGAGGGTAGTCCCTTCCGGCCAAAAAGCCAAGGGTTGCGGATTGCCGGGCAGTGAATTGCTGTAAAGCTATTCTGCGAAACGGGTTACAAATGGTCTTGGTTGGAGTTTTTGCGGGCTGAAGCGGTGACTTGTATGGGGTAGGCTGAATTCTGCGGTTGGTGAATGGGTGGCCAAAATGGGTTGGTACCGGGTTAGTGGGTGAAGCTGGGCGAGACCAGGATGTTGGTTCGAGCGGTTTGATTCGTTGGGAGGTGAGTGTGCCATCCGTCTCGCTGACGCTTCGGGCTACTGGGAGATGAGGAGCGAGGCTAGTTAGTTCTGGGTGACTTTTCGCAGAGCGAAGAGAGCGGCCAGAAGCAGGACAAGGTTTCCGACCCAGACGGTGTAGGTGGGGTCGGCCATGCCGGTGCGGGAGAGGTTTTGCGACATCAGGGATAGGGGGTAATAGACGAGCAGAATCGGGGCGAAACAGAACATGAAACTGGTAAGGAACTGCTTGCGGGCCATCCAGATCGAGAAGGGGCTGCCGAACAGAACGAAGAAGAAGCAGTTACTGGCCATCGCGAAGCGGTTGTGAAGTTCTGTTCGTAGAGAATAGAAGTGAGTCTTCTCGGCCTTGATTTTCTCGGGGTGCTGCCGGAAGGGGGAAGCAGCAAGGGCGTCGAAGCGTCCGGTTGAAAGAAGCAACGCAGCTTCGACGGCCTGACGGCGTTCGGCTGTTTGGACGGCTTCGCTGGTATCGCGAATGGCGGCCTGAATCTCCTGGACTTGCAGGTCTCTTGCTTTGGCCCGCAGGTTCTGGTCGGGCATGGGGAAGGCTCGTTCTTCTGCTTCGAACCAGCCCCGATGCTGACCGGGAACATCGATGTAGCCTTGGGACAAGTTGAGGATGACCTGCCGCTTTTCGAGATCGAATCGCAGCCGAGCCTCTTGGGCCTGAATGACGGTTTGTGACTTTCCGTTTGGGGAGAAGCGAAAGACGGGCATGATGAGGGTGCGATCCTTGACATCCATCACTGTGATGGAGATCCCCTGCTCGCGGAACTCGACTTGATTGCGCGCTCGCAAAAGATCGAGGAAGATATCTTCCATCGCAAGCGTGACTGTTCGCTCGATGTTGCGAACTGACCAGGGGATGATTTGATCGGTAATGACCAGGGCCATCACGCTGAGGACCGCTCCCAGGAAGAATGAGGGCCACATGATCGAGATGACATTCACCCCGGCTGCTTTCGCAGCAATGATTTCTCGATCACCAGCCATGCGGCCATAGACGACGCAGACGGTTAAGAGAAGCGATGACGGGATCGTAAACGGCAACAGGCTGGGGGCAACGTAGGGAAGAATTTGCAGGATTTGCCAAGGTCCCAAGCCTCGTTCTTTAGCCTGGCTGAAGACGCCAGCGAACACAAAGAGCAGCGTCGCAGAGGTGAGCAGCACGAGGAACGTGCGGGTGAGCTCTCCCAGGATGTATCGCTGCAACAGGGGCATGAGGTGTTTATCTCGGGGGATCGGGCTGATCTGCGGGCAAAACTGCTGTGGGTTTTAGACGAGAATGGCAAACTGGGTCAACGACGTTCGGCAGGGGGAGCGGTAACCCAGAACCATTACAAGTGAGTCGAAGTGGGCGCGCGATGTTGCATTAGCAAGTGCGAATTCCGGACCGGCGCACGAACTATCGGGGGCCAGGTAAACTGCCACTGCCAGTCCCGGATGAGTATTCGCCCAAACAGCCTGGTTTAACACCAATTCAGACATATTGACCACTTTTGCAAGTTGGCCTACAAGACTGCGGCAAATCTGGCCATGGTCGGCCAATTAGTTCGGCAGAATCAACCGCTATTCGCCTATCGGGACTAAGTCCCTTGCGCGAAAGAGGAAACATCAGGGATGATGGCAGCGGCGCGATGTCGCTTACTGATGCGGTCTTACTGGTCAATCGGGGTAGCAATCTTTGCCCTGGTTGCAGTGAGCGGCTGCGCGGGTGAGAAGTACTCGGCCAATCGCATTCCCGACTGGCTGGCGGCAACTCCGCGCGATAATCCCCAGACGATTGACCTCTCTCGGTTGGCCAAGACCTCTCCTCCCAGCGACATCATCGATTATGGCGACGTCGTTGAAGTGACGATTGCGGCTGGTTTAGATGAAAAAGAGAAGGTGACGATTCCGGTTCGCGTCAATGAAGAAGGCCAGGGTGTCTTGCCATTGATTGGGCCAATTCAGCTGGCCGGGCTCGATCCGATTACGGCCGAGGCGGCGATCTCAGAGACGTGTATCCAACGGGACCTGTATCGCAGCCCGCATGTGACAGTCACGATGAAGCGGCAGCGGACCAATCGCGTAATGGTGGTTGGTGCGGTCGAAAAGCCAGGGATTTACCAGTTGCCCCGCAATGCGAGTGATTTGCTGGCAGCCCTGACAGCTGCGGGAAGCTTAAGCAAGGAAGCAGGGAGCACGGTTGAAATTCGCAATCCCCGTCGCAAGGGGGGGATTGCTGCGGGTGGAGACCGAATTGCCAGTAAAGACAACGGGGATATTGAACGGGCATCGGGCAATCGAATGTCGCGGGGTGAAGCGGACGCGAACGGCGTGATTCAAACCGAAGATGACGAAGATAGCGAGACGATTCATGTCAATCTGGTGAGTGCCGCACGGAAGGGTAACGGAGGCTACCTGGTTGCGGATGGGGCAGTGGTTAACGTTGAGAAACGAGACCCTGAACCGCTGCATGTGCTTGGGCTGGTTTACAAGCCCGACCGCTATGAGTTTCCAATTGCAGAAGATGTTCGCGTGCTGGATGCCATTGCACTGGCGGGAGGGGTGAACAACCCGGTGGCAGACAAGGTTTACATAATTCGCAAAGTGCCTGGCAAAAAAGATACGAAGCTGATTGAAGCGAGCATCAGTAAGGCCAAGCGAGACAAAGCAGACAACCCGATACTAGCTCCCGGAGATATTGTGAGTGTCGAGCAAACCCCATCAACGGTTCTGGTGATGATTCTGTTGAGATTGAACTTGAGCGTGGGTGGAGCGATTCCGCTCATTCCTTGATGCCGTCGTTTAAGGCTTAAGAATTTGGGTTGGTTGTTGTTGGTTCTATCACCGCAACGAGACAGGGCTAGTCAGTTTTTATTGCACTGCTGGGCAAGCCAGCAGTGGCACACAAGGATTTCGCTTTTACGGTGCAATAGCATCCGAGATGAATAAGGCTGCCGAAGAAAACAATCAGGTCGACTAACCGCGAATGGAATTCGCCTCATGGCGATTGATAACGATCCACTAAGCCCTCGAGCAGAAGCAACTGGCAGCCATCCGCTGACAGAAGTGTTTCGATTTCTGCAGGTGGTCAAGCTGCGCCGAAACGTGCTGCTGGTCTGCCTGGCTGCGGCTGGTGTGCTGGGTGCGATTTACTATTTGACGACGCCCAAGATTTATGAGTCGGCTGCCGAAGTTCTAGTCCTGCAAATTGGAAGCGAAGGACTGAAAAACCAGGGGAATAGCAGTCAGCGCGGCATTCAAGACTACATGCCGACTTACCAGAAGATTTTGACCAGCGATCGCGTGCTGGATGCAACCATTAAGGCCTTGCCCCCAGCTTACCTGGCTGAGCTCAAAACGGTTCCCAAAGAAAAGTGGATTGCAACG
This sequence comes from Planctomyces sp., assembly GCA_027483145.1. GTDB lineage: Bacteria > Planctomycetota > Planctomycetia > Planctomycetales > Planctomycetaceae > JAIXVG01. The sequence goes on along the minus strand of JAIXVG010000064.1, from coordinate 4,122 downwards.
CTGCGGACTAACTTGAATGTGGGAACCTCACGGGGAGCCAACATTCTGGAAATGAGATATCGGTCGAAAAGTCCGCGAATTGCGTTTGCGATGGTGCAAAGCCTGTTGGCTTCGTATACGCGATTTGTCAACGAAATGCATAAGAACAATGCCGGGGACATGCTGGAAAGCCTGACCCGCGAAAAAGCCATGCATGAGCAGAAGCTGCAAGAGAAAGAACGCGAGCTGGTGCAATTGAAACGACGCTCGGAAGTGTTGTTCAGCGGCAAAGATGACATGACGAATGTGGTCGTGAGCCGAGTGGTTAAGCTGAACGAAGCGCTGGTGGAAGCTCAGCGGACGACAGTCGAAGCAAGGTCGTTCTTGAACTCGGTCGAGAGCGCGATCGCTTCGGGGGGTGATATTCAACAGCTATTGCAGCAGGCAATCGACACTGTTGGTGATAGTCTGATGCTGCGAGAAATGGGGCTGGGGACCGACGATAACCAGGTGCTGGCCTACTTCGAGCGGCAGTTAGTTGATGCCCAGGCTGACTTGCGCAATAAACTCGCCCATTTTGGGCCCAAGCATCCTCAAGTGCGCGAGCTGGAAGACAAAATCAAGCAGACGCATACGTATCTGTTGCAGCGGAAACAGCAGGTTGCTGCATCGGTGCGAGAAACGCGCGAAAGTGAACTGCGACCCAAGCTCTCAGCGATCGCGCGGCAGAAGTTCAATCAGGCTGCCAATCATGAACAATCGATTCGAGCCGAGTTTGAACGTGAAAAATCACTGGCACTCAGTTTGAATAATCAGTTAGCCCAGATTCAGATTGCCGAACTCGACATCAAGCGGATGCGATCGTTTTATGATCTGCTGTTAGACCGAATTCGCGATGTCGATTTAGGACGCGAGAGTGGCGGGATGCGAACGAGCGTGGTCAGCGAACCCCGTTTGAGCAGTATTCCGGTGGCACCACGGATGTCGTTTATTGGAACGGTCGCCCTTTTTTGCGGGACGGCGATTGGCCTACTGCTGATTTACATTCTGGATGCATTGGATGATCGCTTCCGTTCGCCAGAAGAACTGAAGTTGCACTTACGCTTCCCGATTCTTGCGTTGATTGCGAAGTTGGACGGGGCGGGGGGGCTGGGGATTGCGAATGTGGAAGCGTTCCGTAATCCGAACGGGCTGGCGGCTGAAGCGTATCGAACACTTCGGTCGGCGATTTCGTTCTCTGCAGAAGATACCGGGCGTTTGGTGATCACTAGTACCGAGCCAGGAGATGGTAAAACAACGACATTAGCCAATCTGGCGGTGACGTATGCCCAGGCCCGGAAGCGGACGCTGCTCATCGATGCCGATATGCGACGTCCGGGGATGACGGCGATGCTTGAGCTGAAGGGGCAGCAGGGGCTTTCGCAGATTTTGCGTGATGACCGCGCGATTGCCGATTGTGCTCCGCTGAATGTGTATGCGATGCCACTTGAGAATTTAGATGTGATACCAGCTGGTCCGCGGCCTGGGAATCCGGCTGAGCTGCTGCAAAGCGAGCGATTCAGTGACCTATTGGCCTGGGCCGAGACCCAGTACGACCAGATTTTGATTGATGCTCCGCCGATTTTGGCGGTGGCAGATCCGGCGATTATTGGGCGATTAGTGGATGGTTGCGTGTTGGTTGTGCGGCCTGACAAGAATCGCCGCAGGGTGGTGATTCGAGCGGGTGAAGCCCTGATGAGTGCAGGTGTGACAGTCGTCGGGATGGCAGTCAATCATTTGGGTAAGGAAATGACCAGTGATGCGTATAGCTATGGGTATGGACATGGCTATGGGCACGATTCGCACCCACAGACGGCTGACGATGAAGAGCACCAGTATCAGCGGGCTGCCTAGATGACAGAGGCGGAGCGGGTTGGGCGATTGGCACTTGAGGGACATTGTTTTAACACGAACGACGTGAGCCGGTGCGATCCGTCGAACCCTATGAAGACACTGGCTAAGCCAGTGGCACACGAAGAAGAAGCGGTGGCGGTGCACGAAGGGTGGTACCGAGGGGTCACCAGCGGGATTTCGGAAGGGCGTTAGGCGGTTGTAACGATGCGGGGTGCCGTACCAATCAAGTCGGCATCCAAGGTGAAGTGTTTTCTTATGGCCGCGACCGACTATTCTTTTGCCTCAGTTACTCGGGGATCAGCGACTCGGTTCGCAACAACCGGGGACGTAGCGGCTGGTTCAGTACGAGCAGAATCGGAGGATGAGAGTCTGTTTCACACGGCTCTCATGCGGCTAGTCGATGGCTGCCTGGTTGTGGCGATTGTCGGTGTACCCTTTGTGATGGGTGGCCGGGTGGCCAGTGGGCATACGCTGCTGGTTGTCGCGACCTCTTTGGCTGCGGTCTTGTTTTGTTTCAGTCGGCTGTCGTGTTCCGACCGTCAGTTTCGGGGGACGAAGCTGGAGTGGTTGTGGCTGGCTGCGATTGGACTGGTTGGCCTGCAGATGGCGATGCTAACGCCGGCGACACTCGACCAGTTGTCGCCCCACATTAAGCAATTGCTTCCCCTATGGCAGCCTCCTTCCGAGTTACTGCCAGCCAATGTGGCTTGGGGAACATGGTCGACGATTTCGCTAGCGCCGTTTAACACGTGGCAATGTGGCCAGTTATTGATCGCGCACGCTTTGCTTTACTTTGTGGTGAGCCAGCGGATTCGCTCGCTGCGTGATGTGGATTATTTGCTGAAGCTGATAGCCGTTTTGGCGGTGGCGATGGCAGCATTTGGGATTGCGCAGTACCTGGTTTGCAATGAGAAATTCTTCTGGGTGTATCGGCATCCCCTGACCAAGACCAGTCTTTCTGCCAATGGGAGCTTTACGAATCGGAATCACTTTGCGCAGTTTGTCGCATTGGGGATTGGGCCGCTGCTGTACTGTCTGGTGGCTGGTCGTCAGCAGCGGGTAGTACGGACCATTGGAGGCCAGGATGGTTCGCTGAATTCAGAGCGAGGTGAATACGCAGCAAGAGGTAACAGTTCAAGACGTGCCACGAATTCGTCCAAGGTGTACAGCCAATCGCGATCAATGCAGCAGCAGTCGTTTGGAATGGGGCCAGGATCGCGCGGGCAGGTGTTATTCGAGAAAGTCTTGCCGATTACCGGGTTGGCGATTTGCGGCTTGGCGATTGTATTGTCTCAGTCGCGCGGCGGCTTGGTGGCAGGCGGATTAGCGGTACTAGTTGGACTGGCGGCCCTCGTTCGGCAGAAAGCGGTTTCGACGATGGTGCTGTTGCCGCTGTTGGGGGCGGCCTTAGTGATGGCACTGGTGCTGGCGCTGCCTTCCGCATCTGACATGACTTCGCGGATGGATGACTGGTCATCGGATGATCGCTGGAAAATCTGGCAGGCAAACTACCTGGCATTCTGCGATTTTCGGTGGGTGGGGACTGGACTTGGTTCGCACAGCTATGTGTATCCCCTGTATTTGAAGGTTGAGAACGAGCCATACGAATACACCCACGCAGAAAGCAGCTATATGCAGATGCTTTCTGAAACAGGGCTGGCGGGAACCGTGTTGGCGGTACTGGCGATTGTGGTGATTGGGACGGGGCTATTGAGTACTGTTTGGGGGAGGCGAGTCGATCAAGGGAGCTTGGCAGCAAGCGCGCTTCTGGCGTGTTTGGCGGCTCACTTATTTCATGCCGCGTGTGACTTTTTGTGGTACATCCCTGGTGTGATGGTGCTGGTGGTGACGCTGGCGGCACTTGCTCGCGTCGTGTCGATCGAAGCTGCGAACGCTTCGTCCCAGCGGAAACCGGGGATCTATTTGCCGGGGATTATTTGGCTGGCTGGTTGCATTGGTATTGCAACCGTGGGTTGGAAGGTGACATGCGAAACACTGCCAACGCTGGCTGCTGCGACCCCGTGGGAACAGTATCAACGCTTGGTCTTTGGAACCGATAGCTGCGAGCAGCTGGAAGAGAACTTGCCAGAGGCCAAACTGAAAGTCCTGCTGCAGGCCGCTAAGGCTCAGCCGGCTGAGCCGCAAACTCAAATTCGGCTGGGGGCTGCCTGCCTGAGACTGTTTGATTTTCGGCAGTCGCGCAGCGATAACCCGTTAACGCTCGACCAGCTTCGTGATGCGGCTGCACAG
>JAIXVG010000506.1 GCA_027483145.1 Planctomyces sp. | reverse complement strand
GACCCCTTAACTGGGTGCATCCAGAGCCGCGAGAGTACAAACTGCGGCTTATCGAAGAACTGTGTCAGAATTACCCATTGACGGGAATTGAACTCGATTTCATGCGGTTTCCTTATTTCTTTCGTGAAAAGGAAACGACAAGCGAGCAGCGCAAAGAGATCATGCTCGAATTTATTAAACGAACTCGCCGGATCCTGGATGAGTCCTCGATTGATGGCGAGCATCGATGGCTTTGTGTGCGTGTGCCAGCAATGGTGGCGGCCCATGACCCGATGGGAATTGATTTGACTCAGTGGGTTCAAGCTGGCGTCGATATGGTCAATGCTTCTTACTTTTACTTTACGGCTCAGGATGGAGACTTGGCCCAGTTGAAGCAACTGACTGAGGGAGCTGCGCTGTACGTTGAAATGTGCCATACCACGCGTAATGGTCCAACGGTTGGAGATCCCAAGGCCTATGATGCTTTCGCCTTTCGCAGAACGACCGATACCCAGTTTTATACGACGGCCCATTTGGCCTACGCGAGAGGCTGCGCTGGAGTCAGCCTGTTTAACTTTGTCTATTTTCGTGAGCATGGCAACGGGGAGCGTGGACCTTTTCACGAACCGCCATTTCATGTTATCAGTCGCTTGCGAGATCGTGATTGGCTGGCGACGCAGCCACAACACTATTTTCTTTCTGAAGTCTGGGATGCTCCTAAGCTAGTCCGCCAACTACCGAAGTCATTTCAGCCGCAGCAAGCTCATCAATTTCACCTGGATATGGCTCCACCAACCGGGGGTTGGACAGAGCCGGGTCGACTACGAATTCAATCTTCGACCGATTTGGGGGACAGCAAATGGGAATGCCGTTTCAATGGGGAGCAGTTAGAGTTAACAGAGGATCGTTCAGAGCCATTTGATAACCCGTATGTGAACCTACTGGGAGAGGCTCAGCATCATCGTGCGTGGAGAGTCCCTGCCAAGTTGATGGTCGATGGAATCAATCATGTTGAGATCACGCTGATAACCGACATGCCGCAACGAATTGTTTTTCTGGATGTGAGTATTCCGGCTGCGGCGAGCCATTAGGCTAACTTTGTGACGGTTCAGCGTCTGATGGGAAGAACGCGACCGCTGACGCAGTCGGCTCGCTTAGGATTTGAGTACCAGGTCTCAAGCAATTGCGGTTTGTTCGAATGGCTGCTGTTACGTGGCGGCACCGCCTGGGTGGCTGACGACTCAGCTACGTGGATTTGAACGTCAGGCTGGTATTGGCAGGCTTCGTTGCTGTGATCACCGGGCAGGTGTGCCCAGGTGCTTTTCGAACCATTGCCAAGTTCGCTGCCACATTGTTTCGGAGAGGACGTGGCCGATGCCGGCTTCAATGACGGCCTGGAAGTTGTCCTCGGCGTGAATGGCTTCGTAGGCGCGGCTGATTGATTCGATGGCGGTTCGCACTTCTTCGATGGGGCTGCCGATATCGGTTTCGCCGAAGTTCATGAGTAATGGGCGCGGGGCGATCAGCGAGACGATGTCGGGGGTGTCGCCGTATTGCAATAGGCCCGGGATGAAGTTGGGAAAGCAGTGCAACAAATGCTTGCGATGAATCGCGGCATAGGTCGGTAAGCAGCAGTTGCAGACGAGGCACTTCAGTCGCTGATCCCACGGGCCGACCAAATAGGTGTGAGTCGACCCCATCGAGTGCCCGTAACAGCCAAGTTTGTCTGCATTGACTTCAGGAAGTGAGGCCAGGATATCGATCGCTCTTCGCATATCGAGGATGTTCTTCCAGGCGAGCGACTTACCTTGGACAACGTAACGCAAGAACTCAAAGCGTTCGAACTGGCCTCCCGGGAGAATCGAGTCTTGCCGCTCGCCAAAACAGGCAGCGTCGGGACAGATCACCACATAGCCCTTCTGGGCTAGGGCGACTCCGGTGTGGTGCATTGGATTTCCGGAAATGCCGGCTGGCTCCACCTTGCCGACTTCCCAGGCCCCGTTGTGTTGATGCCATGCGGCAATACCGGGTGCGGGGTTGTTTGTTGAGGCGGAATTGGGAATGAGCAGATAGGCGGAGACTCGTTCGTCGCCGTCGACACGGTAACTGACAAGGTCGCGACGGTAGCCGTCGCACTGGACCGACTCGCGAGGTTGGAGATCGGGTGATGACAATTCGGGCCAGGGGCCGCCAAGGCAATCAAGAAGTCGCTCGCGAAAATCGATCGTTGCCACTGTTTGGCTCCCTATTGCTAGTCCTGATCAGGCTGAAACATGAATCGCCTGAGGAGTTGAGTATACCGAAGCGGTGTGGCGGTTGTCGCTGGTCGCCCGGATGGGGGCCTGATCGCGTCTCTACTTGCTTGTGCCAGCGCTTCGCTGCCAGTAGCGGCTGAGCCGCGAGAGCAAGTAGCTCGGCGGGTCACGCTGCGACGGGGCGACTAAGCGATGGAGGGGGAGTTAGTCGCGGCAGGGGCTGCGCGGTGTTGGCTACCAGTTCAGTTCGGCACCGACGGAGACTGATTGAATCAGGATTTGCGTGAAGTCGTTTTCCAATCGAAAAGCGGACTGAGCGGTGCGGCCGGAGAGGTCGGCGTTGGGACCGCTGGTTGGCAGTGTGACTGGAGTGATGTTGTAGACGATGTTCTCTCCGGGCCTGGTCACCTGAGGAGCGAAGGTGGCGTTATAGGCCAGGTAAACAGATAGAAGCTGGTTCAAGTGCCAACGGGTATAGGCTTTCATATCGAGTACCGAGCCGAAGGTTAGCTCTCGATTAACGAGGCGTTGGGCGGGATCGGTTGGGCTGTTAATGTTGATGGCGTTGAGCTGGGTTTTGAACTGGTTGAGCCCGACCATCGCCTTAGGTTCAACACCGAAATCGAATTGCCCGACTTTGGCTTCGGCACGTAACCCAATTTGCGGACCGTACACATAGTTATCGGCTTCGGAGTAGATTTCTCTCCGGGCGACGGTAGTAACGCCGGTGGCTGTTCGGGAGTTGTAATGCCCGGCCTGTAAAAAGCTTTCACGGAAGTTGAAGTAGCGGAAGCCTAACATGGGCCTGATTGAGAAAGGAGTATTGGGGTTAGGTTCATTGAGAACGAAGTTGGCTTCGCTACCGAACACCGAGGTTCGATAGGCAGCTTGATAGTCGACATCGTAAGTCAAATAGGCTCGCACGAATGGTGCAGTTGGCCTGTACTCAGCAGTATCGGTCGTGGTGGCGACTTCAGTCAAATCGCCGCCGGGATCGGTATCGGTCTCTGGCTGAGGAACACGAGGGACAGTTCCATTGAAGAGAACCGGCGTATAGAGGACATCAACGGTATCAACAACTTGCTGCGTAGTAATGATGACCGAATCGGCCGAGTTCGCGCGAGAGAAGACGTTTACTTCTTGGCCAGGAACAAAGCGGTAAGAGCTGGTGGATGGTTCGAGTGTGAAAGCGGAGATTTCCAGAGACCCTTGGGCCAGTGGCATTTCGTACGTTCCGCGAACACCGTTTAGCGAGGTGAGTTCGATGAAGTCGTTGAAGGCCATTACGCCCACATCTTGTGGTGTTGCGGATGAGAGCGGATTTCTTCTGGGTGCCAGCAGGAGTGGCGAGCGGCCCGACTGAAAGCCATAGATTTTGTCGTTGTAGAAGTCCTGAACGACGGTTCGCTGCGGCCCCAGGGTCGTGGTAGCAGTACTCAGCGAAGAAAGATTTCGGCCTTCGGCAGAAAACAAATTCGTCGCAGACCCGATATAGCGATCGCCGGGAGTCGAAATCTGCGCGTTCATGTACTCGACACGAATACGACCATGCCGGAAGGCGTTCGTGAGCAACTGTTCGAAGGGTGTAT
>JAIXVG010000121.1 GCA_027483145.1 Planctomyces sp. | reverse complement strand
TGGGTCCCGCCTAACTGGCCGGAGTAAGCTGGTCTTTATGGCTGCCGACAGGAACTGAAGTCTTCACCGGGGCCGGCTGCGGTTGTGGGCCAATGGCCTCAATTGAAGTTCTGGTAATCGGGAACCGAAGTTCTCGGTAGATGGCCGCTGGGACCCAAACCGTATCCCAACGCGCGGAACGGCGTTTCATGGCCTCCCGATAGTCGCGGCCCCAGACTCCATAGAACGAGTAACGTTTTCCCCTGAAGATGAAGGCTTGGCTGGCATTAGGGCGATCTGCCGGTTGTAAGCGGGCCTCTGTCAACTCGACTGCAGGTCCTAAGTCGTACGCAAAGACCAACAGGGACCGAAACCCCGATCCAAACACGGTTTCCCAGGCGGAAAGGCTGGTGAGGTCATCAGCGGTGGCCCAGTTCTCCCAGCGGTGTGACGACTTTCCCGTTTCGTCAAACCGCCGTCCTTTCACATCGACCAGCCAGTTTGGACCTTCGTTGGAGTAAACAATAAAATCCATCGACTTAAGCGATGCCGAATGGAGCAGCGCCCGACGCTTCTCATCGACGGCCACATATGGCAGGCGGCAGTCCCGTAGAAAGGCCTCGAAAGCCAGATCGTAATGGTGGTGCCTGAGGGCCATCAGTCAGCTTTCAGGAGTGAAATGAACCGAGATCAATTCCGGAAGAAACGGTATTGGTGGGAAACAGCCGGTGCTACGCTTGCCAGCGGTTGTGAATGCGTTCTGAACGCTGCAGTCTTCGGGGATTTGGACTAAATGTCGCCACTAAATCGTTTGCAGGAAACGCGTTGAACGCAAGTGAACAGCCCTTTTTTTTTTTTTTTTTTCAAGCCTGCGAAGGGTTCGCGGTGCGATGGCAACACGCGAGACTGTTGGAGACAGCAAGCTTCGCTGCGACCTTTGTGTGTAAAACAGGGTACAAGCCCTATGGGGAACATGTTGATGCCAACATGAGCATTTGCTTCACCAGTCAGCCGGTCCTACTCTCCCCAAGCTCGGTTGGCATGTTATGCTACCGGACACCGGGAACCGATCCGACTGCCCCTTAAGTGATTGGTTCTTTCGACGAACGATGCAGCTCAGGAAAAGAAAATTCGGGTATCCATACCAGATCTAAGAGATCAAACTTCAATGCATTTACCCAACCCCAAGATGTTCTCTGCTTTCAGCTGGATTGCTGGCTGGGGACTCGGTCCGCTGGTTCTCGGCCTGGTTTCGCCCACCCCTGTGGTGGCTGCCACTGAATTTGCTCTATCACCGGTTTTGGCCCAGCGAAACCCGATCGTGGGGATTGGAGCGGTCCTCGTCTTCGTCGGACTGGCCCTGTATGCCGTCTGTAAGCCATCCGGACGAAACTGATTTTGTCTGAATCCCCAAACGCTGGCCAGCGAATTGTGGTGACCGGCTTGGGTGTCGTCTCCCCGCTGGGAATCGGCTGCGCTAGTAACTGGGACGCATGGTGCCAGGGGAAGCAGGCCGGGCTGATTCTTGCCGGTGACCGCCAAGTCCTGGAACGAGGTAAGGGTCAGCTCGAACTGATTGGAGCACCCCTGCCGGAGCTTCCGCTGAACCCCGCTTGGCCCCGTGCAGCTTTCGATCCTCTGATTGCTTCGAGTTTTCTCGCCGCAGAAGAAGCCTGGAACATGGCTCGGCCAACTGCCTCGCCGATCCGTCGGTCAGTCGTATTTGGCCTTAGCAAAGGGGGCCTCTCGACGCTGTTTCGGTTTCTCGACTCGCCTGAGGGACTCGAATCCGACTGGTCAGAAGTTTTTCCACATGCTGCTTCAACGCTGCTCGGTGCCCGGCTTGATTGTCAGGGGCCGGTACTCAGTCCGGTTGCTGCCTGTGCCACGGGGCTGGCTGCCGCCATTCGCGGGGTCGAACTCTTGAAGGCCGGTCTATGTGACGTTGTTCTGGTGGGGAGCGCCGACGTCTCACTGTTGCCGGTGACCTATGCCTCATTTCGCCGATTGGGGGTCCTGGCCCCTGTCGACTGGTTGGCAGCAGGGGCTTGCCGGCCATTTGACCAGAACCGAGGTGGATTTTTGATTGGTGAGGGATCCGGCGCAATTGTGCTGGAGCGGGCAGAGACGGCTCAAGCGCGGGGTGTTCCCGTTCTGGCCGAGTGGCTGGGGGGGCTGGGGTTAACCGATCCTGTTGGTCTGACGCAGCCTGACCCGGGAGCTGAGACATTAGTCAGATTGCTGCAGCTGACACTCCAGCAGTGTAGGTTGTCTCCCACGGAGGTAGACCATCTGCAGTTACACGGAACGGGAACCAGAATGGGGGATCGAGCTGAGGCCGAAGCGGTTGCCCAGGTCTTTGGACCCGCTGAAGATCAGCCTTGGTCGAACAGTTTGAAGGGGGGGATGGGGCATTTACTGGGAGCAGCAGGAAGCGTGGAATTGGTCGCCGCCGTCCTGAGCCTGCAGCATGGCCTGGTGCCGCCAACCGTGAACCTGACCACCCGCGACCCGGCATGCCCCTTACAGCTTGTGGAGCGGCAATCCCTCCAAGTTCCCTTATCGGTGGTGCTCAAGCTGTCTGCGGGGTTTGGGGGGCATCAGTTGACTGCGGTTCTCGGGCGACCAGGCACCTGCTACTGAGCGAGGCTTGCCGAATACGACGCTGGTGAGTCGGACAAAACCGAAGTCTTGTTCTCAGCGGGCGTCCGACATGGAGATAAAGTCGCAAAAGGATCACCGGTCGGGAAAACGGGCCAAGTCTTGGCTGGCATGCCCTTCCACCATGGACGTCTCGTCTCCAGATTCCGGGTACCTTAGGGAGTCTCAACCACGGGATTCGGCTTTTCGTGCTAGCCGTTACCATGTTATCCTTCCACGGCACTGGCGGGACGGGGTTGCCCCATTGCCGCCAAGAGAATCCGGCTTCAGTCGATCTGCCGCTTCAGGATAAAACCGCCATGGATGGCCCGGGAATCGAACAGAACCAGCTTACTGCCACCAAACAGGTGGCCAAGGTCACAGGAGGTCGTGGCTGCTGGATGCGACGAACTGGCCTATTGTGTTTGTTGAGTATCGCTCTGATCGGTTGTGGATCCGGGACGACGCTCGATGATGCCGAGTTGGCTGATCTCGATTTTGGCAAGGAATTGCCCACCGCCGACGAAGTCCCAGCTGCTCCTTTGAAACTGGAGCTGCGTCCAGGACAGCGTTTTCCGCTTATTAAGACTGTCTCGCAGCGGCTGCTGCAGGGACCTCCCCCTGGCAAGCAGGTCGGTTCATCAGAAATTGAACTACTGCTGGCCATTATTGTCGAGCAGCGGGATGGAGATCAGACGCGGCTGCGTGTGCAATACGAACGAGCACGCTACTCTCATGAGATTGCCGGGCAGACTGTGGTGTTCGACTCGACCCAGCCCCAAGGGCCTGTCCCTCCCGAGGCGGCAGCGTATGCCGGGATGGTCCAAAATGGCTTTTCGTTCTGGATGGGCCCCGACCAAAGGGTTAGCTCGGTTGTCGACTTTCCAGCCTTTATCGAGCGATGTTTATCTCGGTTGCCCGAACAGCAGAAGCAGTTGGCGCTCAATCAGTTGACCGCCTTATCGGCCGAGGATGGCCTGGCCAATTTTG
>JAIXVG010000095.1 GCA_027483145.1 Planctomyces sp. | reverse complement strand
TCCCTACGACCCGACAGCAGCGGTTGTTGACAAATTCGAGACCCACGAATTAGTTGTTGATGACGCCGACGGCCGGTGAAGTTTTTTCTGGGCATTGGTACGGGTTGACCGCTGTGCTTGTTGCAACACCAATCCGCTACCACTAACGATAATTGACTCGGCATCGGTCGTAAGGCCGCTCATGAAAGTCGGCATCCGAAACGCAAAAGTGAACGTTGTGCCGATCAATCCAGATCCAACTGCAGAGTTCTCCCGAAGCAGCAGTTAACACCGGCTGACGATCAAACGGGACCGGGTCATCAGCAACTCGCCAGGTATTCCCCCCACGCGTCTCCTTAAGCTGTCAGCCATGCGGCAGACGCCCTCTTCCGGCTATGATCAGCGAGGTCACTGGTAACTTTATTCTATTCCAGAGACTCGCCACTTAGGCGCGCGGCGTACTTCACAAACTCCCGCGGTTGAAACATTCCGACTTCCTCTCTAGTCTCAAACAGCAAAGTGCGGATGCACAGGATAATTCTTGTTACTCAACGCCCGAACGTGACACCAATGAGGCTGCCCAGGCCGATCTATTGACTAGCTCACTTCTGTACAGTATTATGTATCTATCCGCATGTCCAGTTTCAGGCCCGTTTTTTTTGTCGCTTTAGGATCGAACCTTCACCACCACCGCGAGATCAGTTCCATGCTTCCACCCAGGGCCTCCGTAACTTGTTCGATTCATGCCGTGTCAGCTCTCGCATTCATCCTGCTTGCTAACGTTCCACTGCTGATCGCTGAAGAGCCGGTTGCCGCAGCCGGTTGGAATGTAAAACTCGAGCCACCAGCCGAAATCTTCAAATGGCCTGATAGCCAAAAGATTTCGATCCCGCTGAAACACGAAGACATTTTAATGCCGTCGATCCCCAGTCCCTTTTGCCTCATTAATATTCAGGCCTACGAAAGCAGCGAAGCAGAACTGTGGAATCTGGCCACTGGTAAAAGAGCGGGAGCAATCAAGGGTGAGCCCGCGAAGGCCACGAAGCGAGCGATTTCTCCCGATGGAAAGTATCTGGCATGCCACCTGTTGGACAACAATAAACGAAGCCAGATCGAAGTCTGGGCACTTCAAGGGGGAAAACGTCTCTGCCTATTTGAAGCCGACGAAAACAACGGCGGCCCCACCCACCTCGAATTCGCCGGTCCAGATGAACTGGTAACCTTCACCCTTTCGCAAACTGCGGCAGGCCAGTTTGCCAAACGGGTTCGCGTTTCCGATGCCAAAACTGGTAAATCGCTAAGGTCGTTTGAAATCAAGAACAACATCTATGGCCAGCATCATGGGCTGATTACGCCCGGCGGCAAGTATTTCATGGCACCCGATACGAACTCGTTTGAGTTTTTTGATTTGGCAACCGGGGAACCCTGTGGCAGGCTGGTCCCATCCAAGAAGACAGAGTCGGGAGTTTATGTTTCTCCCGAATCGATCGTTGTTTCGCCCGATTGCACCGAAGCAGCCATTTACTCGGATGGGCAGAAAACTGGCCAGATTGAAGTGTTTGATCTAGCCACCGGCGACCTGAAGTTGACACACGAACTACGCCCCGCCTCGTTTTCCTACTTGCAGAATGAGTCTTCATACAAAGGGCCGCCGCTCGAATTTGTCGAAGAACCAGCTGGATTTCTGTGGTACGGAACCGCCCTGATTGATCGCGAAACCGGTGACCTGCTGTGGCGGTTTCGTCAACATATTCTGGAGTACTCGCACACTAAACGAATCTTGACTCCCAAGTGGCTGATGATGGTCCATGGTGGTTACGGGAAGAAAAAACTCGAATCGCTCCGCTTTCCCGGAAGCGAGTTGACTAAGACCTTCGCCGCCTACTCTGCCGATGGCCCAGCTATCGTCAAACCTGGTTCGCAAGTCAAACTCGATATTGTTGTTGGCAAGGTGCTACAAGGGAGTGCGGATGACACCCGCAGCGCAATCGAAGACGTAATGACCGAGCGACTGGCAGACGACGGAATTGAAGTGAGTGACGAAGGCAGTACAACCTTTACCGTTGTTTATGCAGAAGAACCGGGACGGGACTTGGAAGAGGTTGTTGGAGCCGACATCTTTGGGAACGGCGGCAAGAAGACGGGGCGAGTGGTGAAGGGGACCATCTCGCACGTCTCGCTCAACTGGCGAGTGGGAGAGGCCAAGCCGTTCTTTGAAGACTCGTATGACTACGAGCCAAGCTCGGTCACGATTTTCAATAAAGAAGGCTCGATCCAGGCCGAGGCCCGCAAGCAGATCTTCGATATCTTTAAACGAAACCTGTTAATGACCAGCCTTCCCTACTACGTTCCAGAAGACCCATCGATTGGGTCGCTCCCTATGACAACCTATTCCCCAATGGCCAAGGGGGAATCAAAAGCCGACAAAATCAAGAAGAAACTGGACGCCAAGAAAAAGCCTGGCGCCAAAGGGAAGTAGGCCCTGGAACGAAGAGTTCACAACTTTCCAGGAGTCTGCTGACCTTCTTGACTTAAAGGGCAAGCAGACGGTTGTTGTCGTGGCAAGATGCCGAGTTCCCTGGCAATATCTCTTGCGCAAAACTGCATGAATGTCGCTGGGATGTCGAAAAGGATTCAGTCGTTGTTGGCCACTACATGACTCTGTGGCTGACCATGAAGGCGAGTCCATATCATTGAGGCTAAATTCAACTCGAAACGTCCGGTATTCTTAACAATCTCAGTATCCTCTGCAGTCCAAATATCGCCACAGTTGATGGTAATTGTGCCGGCATCCCGTAGTGCTGCATGATGATTATAGATCCATCCAGGATTCTCGCCCCTCGTCACAACTGGTTCGATCGACCAAGTCGAACAATCTAAGCGGTAGACGGGCGTAACTCCCGAACGCCGTGTTCCTGCATAGCCCAAGCCTCCGACTATGAAAATCGATCCTTGCCAGTAGGTGGCCGTATGAAAATCGATGGGGGGTAACACCTTTTTCGGGTAGCCAAGAACTTCAAACGTTCCATTTCTTGCATGAATCACGACCTCGTTGTAGATGCAAAAGTTGGGGTCATAGTAGTCCTCGTGCTCACCACCAATCTGCACAAACCGGCCATCGGGCAGTTCCGTAAACGACATCCCCATCCGGTCAAAACACCAGATGGTGCGCGTTGCATAGATATCGGAATCGCCAAAGAATCGACGAACTAAGTGAGCATCTGCGCCAGACCTGATCATCGCGTTCCAGAATGGAACATTCATCACCTCTGGATTAGTACGGCCGAATCGGCGATAGCGACCTTGCCGATATTCCGCCAGCGTCGTTTCGGTTGCAGCCTTGACTGGTAATCCAATTAGCTGTCGCTTCATGTCCTCGCCGACATCTGATATCTCCAGGCCCGCGTTTTGCAATAGCCTGACGGTTGGTTCGTTCGCAGCACATTGCATCAGTCTCTCGAAAAACCTCGTCCGAATGTTGATCTTGGCTCCGGCCTTCAACAAAAGCCGCACCGCTTCTGTTTTTCCAGCACACGCTGCGCCCCCAATCGCAGTAAGTGTCATCCGATCGCGATGCTCGATATTGGCTTGATTCTCGATCAACCATTGCAACATCTCAATTTGCCCGCCGTCGGCCGCTAACATCAGCGGGGTTCTTCGACCTGAATTACACCCGTCAATTTCGCTTCGGTAACGCAACAGCACCTCAGCCTTTGCCACATCATTTTGACGTGCCGCTATGTGCATTGGCATTTCGGAATAAACACCGGTTTCGTCAATACTTGCACCGTGCTGCAAGCACTCTTCAACATCAGTTGCGGAACCCAAGGCCGTGGCCTTCAAGAGAGGTGTCCATTCGAGCGGATGTTCTGAAGCTCCGGCATCAAGCAAACACCGCAAGAAATCAAATCGCCCAGCGCTGTAGGCCAACCGGACCAGCGGAGTGCACTCGTCGCACGACGTATCAACATTGGCTCCGAACTCCAGCAATAGTTCACTTATGGGAACCAAAGCCGGATCAGCCATCAGGACTTCGGCAACACGCACTAGTGTCGTTTTGCGCCAGCCGTCACCCTGATTTGGGTTTGCACCGGCAAGCAGCAAACAACGAGTCTTGGCACGATCGCCAGAACAAGCTGCCAGCTTAAGCGCCATGTGGCGACCGTCATCAACCAGGGCATTTACGTCGGCGCCAAAGCCAATAAGCAGCTCCAGCATTTCGTTGTCAGCCAGAGGACTGGCAGCGGCGCGAGCCAGAGGGGTGTAGTCTTCGTGATCTCTTGAATCAACGTCGACACCGCTTAGCAGTAATGTGCGAACGTCTTCAGTTCTTCCCTCGCTTGCACTTTCATGAATCCGCAATCCCGCACCTTAAGGCAGCAGCAGTACTGGCTGCCTGTGAAAAGAGACCTCGACCAGTCCAAACCAAATTTCCAACGGCCACTTTGCTTTATTGTGACAAAAGCAACCGTCGCCTGGCAAGTGATTCCCCACCATTTGACGCTTTACCGCTTATCACCACAAAACGGTTGCACTGAGTTGAAGCGATCTGCAACACCCTCAGAACTGGTCTGGTAGAGGGAGCGATTAGCGTCTACGCATCAGGCTGTTCGGCCTTAGCGGCTAGGCGATCACGAAGTGCTTCGTGATCGCGCTGGGCACCTGCGTAAGACTTAAAGGCGAGCTGCGCTCTCCTCAAGGCAACCATTTTCCCCTTAAGTGCAAGCCGAGCACGGAATGCCCTTAGGCTTCCCCACAACTCAGGCAGCACGAGCAAAATGTATCCACCACTGAGCAACAGACGATAATTGTACTTTTGGGCCAGCCATTCAAAGGCCCGCCGGCTGTGCAAAAACACATGTTGCCCATGAGCGGGGGCGAAGTACCACCAATCGTTTGGCTGATTGTCGCAAATACCGGTGCTGGCCAAAATGACTTTGGGCCTCCACGCAAACAGCTCAGCATACTCGGTGGCCGGATCGGAGAAGTGTTCAAAGACCTCGAAGGCTGTCAGCAGGTCGGGAGATTCAAATGGCGGTCGAGTAAAGCCTGTCGAGTATTTCGCCTGCGCGTACTTGTCGGTGGCATAACAATCGAGACCATAGTCGCGCAAGAGTCGGCAAAGCAACCCGTCGCCTCCGCCAATATCCAGCCCAGTCTTTAGCCCAAAAATCCGCGCCATCGATAGACAGGCCGCCACCGAATTCAGGTTTCGCTGAACGGCCCCGGTATCAAGGTTAGAGTCGACAATCGAATAGGCCTCATCAAGCCAATAAGGGGTTTCAGTTTCAACAGAACCGCAGGAAGCACAACGGAAGTAAGCAACCCGGTACTTGTGCAGGACTTCCAGACTTTGCAGGAAATTGGCCTCTCCAGCGCATAACCGACAGGAAATGGCTTCTGGCGGTGCAATCGATTCCTGGGGAACTAGTTGATTGGGCTGTACCGGCATGAAGTTCCTTTTCGATGCCATTCCATCACCGAAGCGTTCAGAGCCAGGCTTTCGAAAGCAGTGCGGTCCACCAATTGAACCTCATGCGGCCGCAATCGGCAAAGCCGCGGCACTTTCGAGCCAAATCGGCAGATTACGCAGACTGCGTCACTGATGCAAGACGAGACTCTTACCAGCTCGCACCTGGTCCCAGCTTTCCAGTGCTTCCATTCCAAACCTGCCCGAGATGGGGGAATGATGACTCGCTGCCGGGAAAAGTTTGAGTAGCGGGGAAAGATTTTCGAGGACGGCCGCGTCTCACCTTGTAGTTCCCCTCAGGAACACAAGCAGCTCAAACCAGCCGGAATGCATAAGCGACCGGTTACTTATGGTTCGGATGAAGTAATCCGAAAGCGAAACTCAGTTTTAGAAGGGTCAATCATGTCCAGATCAACCGGCTACACAGCCTCGATGTTCCTCTTTATGGTGTTAGTGGTTTTCAGCGCCTCCGGATTTTTAGGGATGCGGCCCCCCCGGGTGGCGGTCGCTGAGGCCCCCTTGGCCAATCACGAAAGCTTTGCGGTGGTTGAACTTTTTACCTCCGAAGGTTGCAGCAGTTGCCCCCCGGCTGATGTCCTGTTAGGCGAACTGGTAAAGCGGCAGGCGAAAGGTGAGGCCATTTACGCTTTGGGTTATCACGTCGACTATTGGAACCGTCTCGGCTGGAAAGACCGCTTCACCCTGCCCGGTTCTACCCAGCACCAGTCGCAGTATGCTGAACGCCTTGGTCTCGATCAGATTTATACACCGCAAGCCATCGTGAACGGTACCACCGAATTCGTGGGATCGAACCGTCAGAAGCTTAATGCGGCCGTCACAGCAGCCTTGGAGACGCCTGTGACTCAGTCCCTATCGATGTCGATTCAAGACGAGGGAGGCTTAAAGTCTGGTCAGCGCCTTGCTGTAAAGTACGATGTTTCGCGGCAATCGATGAAAGACTCCACTAAGGAAGAGCTGCGGGTAGCGGTTGTTCAGCGCTCGGGCACTTCGGTTGTGAAAAACGGAGAGAACGCAGGCCGCACCCTCGTTCATGCAGGAATCGTGCGCAGCATTAAAGCCACCCCGCTGATCGATTCAGCTACCGGAACTGTTACGGTTGAACTACCTACCGGTGTCCAGACGAGCGAGCTCGACATTGTTGGTTTCGTGCAAAATACCGACAGTGGGGAAATTGTCGCAGCTGACCTGGTACGGCTTGCCCAGTAATGGTGCCCGAACACAGAACGGGTAGCATCGTAGTAGGAAGTTCCAGCGGCGACTTCGCCAAAAAAGTCGAGAATCGCTACCAAGCATGACTCATGCCAGCGGAGCGATTTTCGACGTTACCATCAAACCATCTTTCGACCAGCATAACTAAATTAACCGATTTTCATTCCGGAAGCTGTCATGTCGTCTCGTCTCACCACCTTCGTCGGGTCTCAGGCTCACGCTCCAGCAAGCACCGCTTGGCATGTCACCCACATGCAAACCATCATCGGTGAACCACTGTCTGCCGTTTCTTCAGTTCTGGTAACGGCTGAAAGCTTTCCGTTGCTGCCAGCCGAACCTGTTTGGCGGCTGCAAGGTGTCACCAGCAACGCACGGTATATAACGCGGGCCGAGAAACAAGAGTTGGTAAATCGGCAAGCTGCATTGGGTCGCCCCGAAGCAACTTGCGCGGTGCTGATTCCAATCCGAAAAAACGACGCCTGGTGGAACCTGACCCAGGACGAACGTCGGCAGATTTTTGAAGAGCAATCGCATCACACAGCGATCGGTTTAAAGTACCTGCCGGCGATTGCCCGCAAGCTGCATCATTGCCGGGATTTAGGGACCGTTGAACCATTCGACTTTATCACTCAGTTCGATTTTGCTCCGGCCGACGAAGGAGCTCTCGACGATCT
>JAIXVG010000072.1 GCA_027483145.1 Planctomyces sp. | reverse complement strand
GGAGTGTGTGTATAAATTTTTCGCCTGAAGCGAAGTGGCCAGTGAGAGAAGTAAGTCTTCCGGCATTTAGATGGCAAAAATGGCTTTGGAACTGCTCAGGCCAGTCTGCCAATTGGTTCTTGAGAGATACCTTGAGCGACAGAATAAAGGTTGTTTGAAATGCGACTGAAAGAAAAGGGTATGGTTTCTGGTACAGAGAACGTGATTCGGCTGCTTCCTTCGACGGAACTGCCTGGGTACACGTACGTTCCGGGGACCGATGCTCCGCAGCCCTACCGCGATCCACGTGGGCATAGCTATCAGAAGAAGCATGCGCCACCCAAGCCGCTAACCGGGGCGACCTGGGCCGAGAATCGCAGCTATTTGCTGGCGATGGACTATTTCAATCACGGGTATTACTGGGAATCTCACGAAGAATGGGAGCGATTGTGGCGCGTCTCGGTGCCCGATTCTCCAGTAGGTCGATTCCTGAAGGGTCTCGTTAAGTTGGCCGCAGCCGGGGTGAAGGTTCGCGAGAACAGCATCCATGGTGTTCGTCGACATGCAGCCTCGGCTGGCGAAGTGTTTGCCGATGTGGCAGCCGAGATCGACAACCCGTTTTTCTGCGGGCTGGAATTCACCGTGCTGCAGTTCGCCTCTGATCGGGCAGCTCAGTTGAGCTACAAAGAGAAGCACTCGGGATGTGCACCGATTCGGGTCTTTCCGTTTGTGCTAACGCCTGAACCAATGCCGCTGTCAATGTAGTGACTGCTGGTGTCGCTTGCGCCTCACGGGCGCGAGCATGGGAGAGCCCTGGGACTTGCGTCCCCGGGCTCGCCTTGAGGGGTGGGAATCACGGGGGCGGCTTGCAGCACGGACCATGGGATGGCCGGGCCACCCGCTGCGAATACTTCTGGCTGGTGCGTTGATAAGGGAGTCGGATGAAGCTGCCGCGGCGAAGCCGGACGACGATGGTTTCGCTTGATGGGGCGATGACGCCGCTGATTGACGTGGTGTTTTTGCTGCTGATTTTCTTTATGTGCGCCTCGATCGGGCATGTGCGCGAACCGCTGGTGCCGACCGATTTCGGGGCGGGCGCTGTCGCCGCGTTGAACAGTCCGCCAAAGCGAAGCCCGCTGGGGGATGTGTGGATCCGCCTGAAAACCGACCAGGGTTCGACCGTGTATGAGGTCGAAGGTGGGGAGTTTCGGAACGCGGCTGAGCTTGGTGATGTGCTGAGGGAGTTGGCTCTGGCTGCAGCTGAGATCCCAGTCATTTTGGACGTTGGCCAGGAAGTTCCATTAGGGGATGCGATGGCAGTTTATGATGTCTGCCGTCAATGCGAATTTTCGAAGATTGAGTTCGCCGTCCACCCTGGGGACTCTCCGCCTGCAAAGTCAGCCAAGACCGAAGATTAGGCGTCAATCATTGGAAACCGGGATCGATGGAGCCATGGTCCAAATTGGAAAACCTTCGGGTAACCGCTAGACTGGCCCTCCAGTTGACGTGATCCGGGTGCTCGGGGTTCGTTAACAGCGCGTGGCGTTTGCGTGGAAAATTGCCTGAACTTCGATGCTCGAACGCGGGCAGGTCAAGCGGGCTTGTCGATTGTGTATTGCTGCTGGCCAAGTGACGGCTGGTGAGGCTGTGGCTGCCGTTTGGTGCCGATCTGGTCCAATCAAAGAGACTGGTCTAATCGAAGACACTGGCGGAGCCAGTGCCACCCTGCCGGCGGAGCCAGTGGCCCCCAGCAAACTAAAAGCGCGCGTGACGGGATCTGGTTACCAACCTGACAACCGAGACTTACACCTGGCTTGTGAAACGGGAATTCAATGCTCGACGCTGTCATCCGCTGGTCGCTCACGAATCGTTATCTGGTCCTGGTGTTGGCGTTTGGTGTCCTGGGGATTGGATTGGCAGCGCTCAATTCGCTGAACGTTGACGCCTTCCCGGATACGACTCCCGTGCAAGTGCAGATCAATACGGTCGCGCCGGCCTTGGTTCCGGAAGAAGTCGAACTGCAGGTAACGCGCCCGGTTGAGTTGGTGATGGGGGGGATGCCGGGGCTGGAAGCGATGCGATCAGTTTCGCAGTTTGGTATTTCGCAGGTGATCGTGACGTTCCGTGATGGGACGAACATCTATTTTGCGAGACAGCTCATCAACGAGCGACTGGCGAGTGTCGAGTTACCACCAGGATTTGATCGCCCGGAAATGGGGCCTGTTTCAACCGGGCTGGGTGAAGTCTTTCACTACGTGCTGCTGAGCAAGGACGGCGATTTAGCTGCTGCCAAGACGTATCACGATTGGACGATTAAGCCTGAGATGCGAACGGTTCCCGGGACGGCCGAGGTTAACTCTTGGGGGGGACTGAAGAAGCAGTATCAGGTGCGACTGGATCCCAATAAGCTGCTGAAGTACGACCTGAGTTTTGATCAAGTCGTGGCAGCGGTTCCTGCCAATAACCTCAACGTCGGTGGCGGGAGCGTGCAGCAGGCGGGGGATACGGTGCTGGTGCATGGGGTTGGGCGTACCAGCACTATCGAACAAATCGAGAACATCGTTATTACGTCGGTCAATGGGG
>JAIXVG010000575.1 GCA_027483145.1 Planctomyces sp. | reverse complement strand
GAGGTCAATGGCTTAACGAGCACTTTGGCTCACGAACGAATCGAAGTTGAAGATACAGCCGTGGCGACGGTTCGTTTTGCGAGCGGTGCGCTGGGAGTATTGGAAGCGGCGACAAGTGCGTGGCCGGGGCTGCTGAAGCGGACAGAGATTCATGGGACGGCGGGGACGGTGATTATTGAACAAGACGACATTTTGAAGTGGGAGTTTGCCAAGGCGAAACCGCGCGATAAGGGGATTATGGAGAAGTATGCGAGGATGGCGGGCTCGACGGGGGGGGCAAGTGACCCCAAGGCGATTTCTTACCGCGGTCACTACGAACAGCTCAAAGATTTTGTCAAAGCGATCCAAACCGGGACGACGCCGCAGATTTCCGGGCCGGAGGGGCGAAAGGCGGTCGAGATTGTACTGGCGATTTACCAGTCGGCGTGGACGGGGAAGCTGGTTCACCTGCCGCTGAAGAAGGACCCGAAGCGACCGGCAAAACGCGAAAGTTAGACCGCATTGGGGTTAAGTATCGCCCCAAAATGTTGTTTTCGCCGGTAAATCGAAGGCAGCGAGACACGATGTTTCACCGCGACCTGCTCTCGCCTAGACAACCGGCTGATTTGCGGACGAAGAAATTCTGTGAGTCGCGATTGTGGGACAGGTCGTCAATCGGGCACAATAGAGGGTCTGGTTCTTTAGAGTTCGGGTGGAAAGCACTTGAGTTCTGACGGACCTTACGGGCCCCCTTCTCTTCGACCATTCCAATTCCACTCTGCATATTTGCCCCTTGCTGCTGATGACTGCTCGGGCTGATTCAGTTGCGTGGTGCATAACTCAATCGTGGGATTGGGAAGAGACCGAATCTGGTTCCCTGGTCGGCTCGCCATGCGTGGCGAGTTCCTTTGCAGGAAACCGGTTTCGTCGGTACCGATGGGAGGGACTGTTTGAACCTATCCGAGAAGAGCTTATTCAAGAAGTCTTTGGTGCTGAGACCTTCGTGCAGAGTGAAGAAGAGTCCAACAGGCGCAAAAAGGTTCTTGGATTGGTCGCTGGTAATCGGGCAACAGAGCGAGCAGCAGGATGCTAACGGACCAGTCGATCCAATACGCGAGTATCAGCGATATTGGGTTTCGCCGACAAAACAACCAGGATTCCTGCTCGGTACGACTATGTACCGACGGAGCGGTGTATGACCGCCGGGGACATCTGTTTGTCGTTGCAGACGGGATGGGTGGCCATGCGGTGGGAGAGCTGGCTTCCAAAATTGCCGTCGATACGATTCCTCACGTTTTTTTGAAGGTGGGAGAGCAATCGGTTGTTCCGGCTTTAAGAGAAGCGATTGAAGAGGCCAACCGAACGATCAATTCTCGTGGGACGAAGAATCGTGATTTCGAACGGATGGGGACCACATGCACGACGCTGGTGCTGAGTCCTGAGGGGGCGATTATCGGGCATGTGGGAGATAGCAGATGCTACCGCGTGCGGAATCATCGGATCGACCAACTGACGAGCGATCATAGCCTGGTTTGGGAACTGATTCAGCAGCGTCGAGTTCATCCGCGCGATGCGAGTGCGGTTGTTCCCAAGAATATCATTACCCGCTCGCTGGGGCCCGAGCCGCAGGTGAAAGTGGATATCGAAGGACCGCATGCGATTCTACCGGGGGATACGTATCTGCTGTGTTCGGATGGACTGACGAACATGGTGAGCGATACAGAGATTGGGATGGTAGCCGGGGAGCTGTCGCCCCATGATGCCTGCCGCCTGTTGACCCATTTAGCCAACTTAAGAGGTGGGCTGGATAACATCACGATTGTGATTGCGCGAGTAGCTGGGGCGGCGATTGAACCGACAATGTCGGGACGATTACCCGCATTGCTCCCTTCAGCGATGAGCTGGATCACGTTTGCGTGGTTAACGCTGACGTTAGGGCTGGCAGTAGCTGGGGCCTGTTTGTTTTTGTTGCCAGAGCACCGGCCTTGGGGAGTGGCGACCTTTGCGATTGCGATTATCGTATTTTTGCTCGGCATTTTGCGTCGGCAGCGAATCGAGCAAAGCCTCTATATGCCGGTGCATGACCCGCAATCGACGGTTATTTGGCGGCCTTACCGGACTGCGTCGGCCAAGATAGCGGCCGAGTTTGTGGAGCGATTGGCAAAAACTCATGACGATTTGCAACGCGCAGCAGTCGATGAAGGGTGGGATGTCGACTGGACAGCCCATGTTCCAGCGATCGAGCAAGCACGGATTGCGCTGCAAGAACGGCGGCATGCGAATGCGCTGCATACGTTGGCCAAGAGCATTGACGTGCTGATGACTGGCGTGCATGAGCAGCGACGACAGATGCAGCATGAAAGCCGATGGGGTAAACCAACGCCGAAGCCGACGTAGTGGCTTGTCAGGTTTAAGAATACAGGCAAGATGCAGTGGCATCTGCCACCGTACATCTGCATGGACATTCAGTTTGCATCGCACTGACATTGCCAGTGGCACACGATGAACTGACTTTGCCGGAACGGTCGTTTATTGCTGATGAGCTTCAACGAATAGCAGAATTTATTGCACTGAGGAATGGACTGAAACGGGAGAATGGAGTGGGGGACACTGGAGCGAGCAGGATTGACTACTCGGCGCCCTGGGCGTTGTTGAAAACGATCGTGCTGGCGATGCGTGCGGTTCCGTTGTGTCTGGGACTTGGTTCGGCCCTATTGATCGATGGGCTAACAGGTGACCGCTTGCTACGCTTCTTGATGAACAAGGTAACGGCGATAGCCGTTGCGGTTTGGGCGGGAATGCTTCCGAATGGCCTGGATGGAGCATGGCTGGGGTTCGTTGTGATGGTGCTGGTGATTGTGGGGGGAATGATCACCGCCGCGTGTAGCAGCTACTTTGCGGGAGGGGGCTTACCGACTGGAACAAGGGCGCTGCTGAGACGGGTTCGGCTGACATTTGGGGCGCTGTTGCTGCCGACCGGGGCTTGCTGCTTGCTGGTGTTGCTGCCAATTTTGGCTGCATCGTGCTGGCAGGCGGGAAGCTGGTGGCAGGTTGTGGCCTACGTGCTGGCTGTTCCGGCGATGATTAGCGGCATGATGTTGCTGGTGCTAGGGCCAATGACGTTGATGGCCTGGCCGCTGATAGTGGCTGCGGTGGCGATTGAGCAAACGGACGAATTTGGTGCGTTCAGCAGAGCGGTCAACTACACGACCGGGCAGCCACTGCGGTTGTCGTGTTATGCGATTCCGATGACCTGCCTGATTGGGGTTGGGGCTTTCGCCAGTTTGCAAATGACCGATTGGCTGGCTGCGGGACCGGTTGAATTTCGTATCTCCGGTTTCGCGCTGGGTCTCTTGGTGGATGGGCTGCTGATTTCGTGGGGCTGGTGTAGTGTGGGTACGATCTACTTGCTGCTGAGGCAGGCGGAAGATGGGTTGCCGTTGGATGCGATTCCTCAACCAGTGCTGAAGGATTTTCCGGATCATCTGCCGGTGGTCGGTTTGAAGCGGACAGCGGGATAGAGTCAGGAAGAACCCTGGGTTGACATCCGAGGCTCGCCTCGGGCGAACACGAAGTTCAGGTGGGAT
Source organism: Planctomyces sp. (assembly GCA_027483145.1). GTDB lineage: Bacteria > Planctomycetota > Planctomycetia > Planctomycetales > Planctomycetaceae > JAIXVG01. Next base: position 7,616 of record JAIXVG010000575.1, on the reverse strand, counting down.
TAAGCCAGAGAGGGTCGCGGTTGCTACCAACGCATGAGGCAGGTGCCCCAGGTGAGGCCGGCCCCGAAGCCTGCCAAAAGAGTGGTGTCGCCGCGCGATAGGCGGCCAGCTTTGATGGCTTCATCAAGGGCAAGTGGAATAGAAGCCCCCGAAGTGTTGCCGTAGTGGAACAGGTTGTTGTACAGCTTTTCGCGCGGAATGCCCAAGTCTTCTGTGGCGTGGCTGATAATGCGAATGTTGGCCTGATGCAACAGGTACAGGTTGACGTCGTCGACAGCGGTACCTGATTGCTTCAAGACGACATCGATACTGTTGGTAATAGCCTTAATCGCCCACTTGAAGACGTTTCGGCCATCCATGCGAAGATACGTGCGGCCCTGCTCGATATCGGCGGGGGTGGCGGGTGATTTGCTGCCACCACAGGGGCGGTCGAGGAGGTCGGCTCCGGTCCCATCGGACCCCAACTGATAGCAGATGAGTCCCTGACTGTCGGTCCCTTTGGCGAGAACAACGGCCCCAGCGGCGTCGCCAAATAGAGGTGCGGTCTTCATATCGTAGGGATTAACGATGCGGCTGTTGCAGTCGCCCCCAATGACGAGGGCCAACTTGCTGTTGCCCGTTACCACAAACTGGGCGGCGGTAGCCAGGGCATACACAAAGCCCGAGCAAGCAGCATGTAGATCAAAAGCAGGGCAATCAATACCGAGCTTACTTTGAACGAGATTGGCTGTTGTCGGACACTGGAAATCGGGGGTGAAGGTCCCCACGACCACTAAATCGATTTGATCGGCAGTGACCCCTGCGTCGGCGAGTGCCCGTTTGGCTGCGGCAACGCACAGATCGCTGGTTGCTTCGTGAGGGGCGGCGTGGCGACGGGACAAGATGCCGGTCCGCTGCTCGATCCAACCTGGTTCGAAGCCGTAGGAGGCTTCAAGTTCTTGATTGGTGACGACAGTCTCGGGGACATAAGAGCCGCAACCCACCACTTGAAATCCCATAAGAGACCGAGTCCGTTGACTCCAGTTCGCGGAATTCACTGGTGAGCGGCTTTCATTGGTATTTGAAGACGAGGCCCGACGGGCGTCGTGTGGGATAGCAGACAAGGCAAAATCAGCGATCAGGCTTTCGACAGCGAGGCCAGCTTGTTGGGCGGGAGCTGAAATGGGGCCTTCGTAATTCATTCATTCCCCCGCTGTAAGCGGTCCTTTGGACTGAGGCCTGCGGTTTTTGGAAGAGAGTCCAATCGACTCACTTGGCAGTGCAGGCAGTCCTCGGCGGCGTCATGTTGCCTGAAAATCAATCAATCCCTGTGAGGAACGGATTGCCGTGTTCGAACAAGATCCCCCAAGGTTCACGAAAATATAATCATTGGCAAAGTGGGAAAACAGGCTGAACGAGGGCTATTGCGATTTCGCCCCTATTGAACTTCCAGACCTAACTTGCTGGATTGTAACGATTTCGGCCCAAAAACCGATTCGCCGGCAGAGGAAAGCTTTCCCCCACCGGCAAACTTTGGGGTGCCGATGTCTTAGGAGCCCGAAAGGATTTAGCGAAACGCCTAGTACTTTCGCGGGGTGACGCGGCCCTGAACGCGACTGGGGAGGCCCATGAGCCGGAGGAAGCCTTCGGCGTCGGTCTGATTGTAGGAGCCCCCCCCTTCCATGCTAGCGACGGCGGCGTCGTACAGGCTATTGGGGCTCGACCGGCCGTCGATCATGATGTTCCCCTTATAGAGGGCCAGCTTGACTTCGCCGGTGACGACCTTTTGGGCCTCTTTAATGAAGGCCATGAGGGCGTCCATTTTGGCGGTGTACCAGAAGCCGTAGTAGACCATCTCGGCGATTTCCGGGGAGATTCGGTCGCGGAGGTGAACGAGGTCCCGATCGAGGGTGAGCTGCTCGACTTGCTGATGAGCGGCGTAAAGGATGGTCATCCCTGGCGCTTCGTAGACGCCGCGGCTTTTCATGCCAACGAAGCGGTTCTCAACGATATCGATGCGGCCAATGCCATTGCGGCCACCGATTTCATTGAGCTTCAAGACCATTTCAAGGGGGGTGACGGGCTTGCCATTCAGCAAGACGGGGACACCATGCTCGAAACCGATGGAGAGCTTTTCGATTTTGTCGGGTGCGGCCTGGGGGGAAGTGGTCATGCCGAAGTCGACGGTTTCAACACCATTGACATCGGGGTCCTCGAGCTTCCCTGCTTCGTAGCTGATGTGCAGGCAGTTTTCGTCGCTGCTGTAGGGCTTTGAGACGGAGGCTTTGACGGGAATGTTTTTCTCGGCACAGTAAGCGATCATTTCGGTTCGCCCCGGGAACAAGGCACGAAACTTTTCCATACGCCAAGGGGCGATGATTTTCACGGCTGGATCGAGAGCTTCGGCAGCGAGTTGGAATCGGCATTGATCGTTTCCCTTGCCGGTGGCTCCGTGTGCATAGGCAACAGCCCCGACTTCGCGGGCGACCTGCAAGCAAACCTTGGAAATCAACGGGCGGGCGATAGAAGTACCGAGGAGGTAGATTCCTTCGTACTTCGCCTGCCACTGCAGAACGGGGAAGGCAAAATCCCGACAGAGTTCTTCCTGAACGTCGACGATGCGAGCTGATTTGGCGCCGCAGTCGTGGGCCTTCTTAAGAATGGCCTGTCGGTCTTCACAGGGTTGACCTAAGTCAACGTAAACGCAGTGGACATCGTAACCTTCGTCTTGCAGCCAACCTAAGATAACTGAGGTATCGAGTCCGCCCGAATAGGCTAGTACGCAGCTTGGCTTCATAAACAGTTCGCCTGTGTTCTAAATGTTGAAGCCCCGAGGGATCGGGGATTTCTAGTCTGGTTAGTTGGTACGGCTGGGTGCGTTTAAGGCTGGGGGCAGCGCTTCACCACGCCTCCGGCCATCCCGTGTGCTTCTGGTGGTTTTGTGACAAGTGGAAAACAAAGCGAGGGAAGACCTTGGCAGAGCCAGTGGCACCCATCGAATGAGCAACCCGTCACCGGGAGATTGAAGCAAGTTCTAGCGGAACTCGCTAGCATCGAAGCCAACCAGGCGTTCTTCGCGGAAAAAGAGGATTACCGATCGGCCGTTTCGGTCGGGCCCCCAGCGGTAGGCGACGTCGCCCGACTGATAGACGACGCTGTTGACGCGAAAGCGTTCGTCATCGAATTCTCGGACGCCGGGCTGGCCCATCACGTCGTTGACCTGCTTCAGGGGCATCCCGTTTTCGAGATTGTTGGCCATGAGCTTGCGGAGTGCATCAGGGTCCCCGTCGCTGCGAAACTTTTCGCGCCACTGGGCATTGCGGGCTTGATCACCGGTGCGGGAAACGTAGTACTCTGATCCGGGAATACGAAGGTCGTACATGAGTTGGCAGCCGGAGAAACCGGTCAGAGAAACGCCGACTAATGCGAATCCGAACAACAGGATGTTCCAGGAATGGGCTGCTTTGTTCGTATGCTGGGCCAGGTGACCAGTTTCCCGAATTGGCATGGGAAGACCTTTTGCGTAATGACCGACAACCGCGTGGTTTTGAGTGGTGGTTGTAAATCGGCGAGTCGATTGGGGCCAAGAGGAAGCGCAGCGGGGGAAGCGGGTCGGCAGCAGGACGGACTGCGGGAGTCCCTTGGCGGAGAGGGGTGAGCGGCAGGAATGGCCGGTGGTTAACTGGGATTATTCATGTCAGGTGCCACAGCAGGCTCGCTAGCAGTGCGACTTACCAATCGACTGTCGAATGTGTCATTCCTTCGCCGGTTGAGCAAATGATGACGTGTTGACAACTGAAAACTATCCGCAAAAACCGACCAGCCGGAGGGCAAGAGCACCCGGTTGGAGGTCGATGAACGCAATTCTTTGTCGATGCAGACAACCGGACGCTAGCGCGTTCCGGCTCATTTTTAGAAATCGAACCTGCGGTGGCCGGGTAAGAGCCCGACCGCTGACGCAGCCGGCTCGTTTGGGATTTGAAGAGGTGGACAGCGCGGGTGGACTATTGCTTCAGCAGCAAATAGGCCACGTAGGGTTCGGGGTCGAGGTGCAGCACGAGTTCGCCGGCGTTATTGACAGTAAGCGCCTCTGGGGGGGCTGACGGTGTTTCAAGCGGCTGGGCCAGGGGTGTGGCGGGGACCACCTTGTAAATGGACTCGGGGGCTAGCCCAGTCAACGTCAATTGGCCGACGATCGGTTCCACCAGGCTGGGGCCTGTTCCCCAATTCGCAACTGTATGCTGGTCAGCTTCCCAGGCGAACCCGGTATTGGTCGACTTGCTGCCGAGGGTTAACAGCAAGCGCGGAGCCTCCGGGATCGGCTGATCTTCGATGGAAATGAGCATGATGCTGGCAAACTGATTGTTGAGCTTTAGGCTGAGATGGCCGAGTTCAACTGGGGCACTGCTGACAAAGCCGATCGCCGCTTGCGTGCGTGGGGTATTGATGGTCACCAGACCATTTTGTCGCATGCCCGCGTTCAGTTGATGGCGCCAGCGCAACTGGCGTGTGTCGGACCGAAGATCGGTGTTGTCGACTTCGGGGGGAAACTCGGTGGTTGTTGATGGGCCGATCACCCAGTTGCTGCGCTGGCGAAGGGCTAAGCTCTTCGGAAACCCTGGCATGAAGTAGGGTCGCTGTTGACCATTGTTCATCAGCAGTGTTTCGGCAATCTGCTCTGAGCTAAGTGATCTCGAAAAAGTCGCCCGGGCCGATTTGACATCGCCGCGATGCCACATCAGGGCACTGGAAACAAGACAGGCCAGCTTGACGGGATCGTTGCTGACATCGAACCAGCCATAGGGTTGAACTCCAACCCCGGCTGGCCTCAGTCGTCCATATTCCCAGTCAAACCAGTTGATGCCATCCCAATCCTGCAAGAGAGCGTAAGCGGTTAGCACGGGATACCCTTCGCAGGCGAATTCATGCGGAAAAGGGTGATTGACTTCGGAAATGGTAAACGGCTTCCCTTGCATGGCACTGCGGGCAAACTGGACGACGGTCGAATCAAGGGGATCGTTCACCATCGGCGAATTCTTGCTTTTCGTTTTCGCCCCAATTTCCGGGTGCTCCCAATACCCGTGGCCATCCAAAACATCAAAGAGAGATAACCCTGTTTGATGGGGATAGCCGGTGATCCAGTCGTCGTGGTCGGCTGACCCGACTGTCAGCGATTTGACTCCTAACTCTTCTTTGAGGAAGCGAATCATCTTCTTGAAGAACTGCGACTCGATATACATCAAGAATCGGGCTTCAACGAAAAACCGCTCGCGGCTGACACTCCAGAATTGATTGTTCGCCAACCGAGGGATGGGGGCACCGTCGGCCACTTTTTGTTCGGCCCGGAAGCCATTTAATTCTTCGGGAGTACAAACAGTTGGCAGCCAGTCGTTGAAGAGGGTGGTTAGCTCTTCCGCATAAGAGACGGGTAGCGGGGACCAGGTATCGCCCCCTTTGTCGTCTCTTCCAACGAGCCGCCCGGTCCACCAGGCTTCGATAATCGAGTTCTCGTTTAAGACTTCGACGATTGCTAAGGCAGGCTCGTCCCGATATTCCAAGTTGGTGTATGGATTTTTATGAGTCAATAACTGGGTGGCGTAAGCCTGCTGCAGTTCAATCAGGCGTGGATTAAAATAGACGGCAGCTTTGCCCATCCCCAGAATTTCGTGATCACGAACACTATCGTCCGGCTTGTAGAAGCGCATGACGTTCAGACCAAAGTCGATGTAAATTCCGCGCTGTTTGAGTTCGTTGATGAAGAAGTCGAGCCGATCTAGGCGGTCTGCATCGAACTCCTGGGTGGTGCTGGTATCGTCTTTCAGTAAAGAGCCGCCCCAGTTCACATCGAGGTGATGGAAGCGAACGATATTGATCCCCATGCGGGCCAGGTCGTCAGCTAAAACGGGCGCGATGGCCTTATCGGGAAACGTGGCCCCCAGTGCGATGTTGACGCCCCAGAAGCGAACTCGCTTGCCGGTGGCATCAACAAAACGGGCACCGCGCACCTTGAGATGGCCCCCCTTCCCTGCGGGTCGGTCGATGTAGGGAGTGAAGTCGATGGCTGAAGGGGTGGGGTGAGTCCAGTCCATGATGACTGGGAGAGGCTCGCCTCCGAGGCTGAACTGGTTGTTTAGCGCGATGCCGAGCAGGAGCCACGCTGTGCGGATGGCACGATTGGTGGTCACTTGATTGGCTGCGGTGGCCCCGTCGCTCGCTAAAAACGTCACTCGGTCACCCTTTCAGTGGAATTTCGCTCAATTCGGTCGATGAACGACTATGGTGATAGTACGGACTTGATGCAGATGGTTTCAAAGTCGTGCCAAAACCTCAAGGTCAGGGGATAAGCGAGATTCTGGCAGTTAGCGATGGATTGGAATTTGGCTGGATGGCCAGAGTCGATTGCGGGCCGATTCCTCAATCAAGAGGCTAGTTTGATTTGTCGAGTCCTTCGTGAGCAAGTTCGCATGCGGTTGAGGAGCGCGATACAATCGGGAGAATTGGCGAAACGGATGTACTCAGCGAATTCATTTGGACAAACTTAATGACCAGCACTCCAGCAGTACTGATTTCTGCATTTTCGGACGAGGCGGCTATTTCGAAGACGGCTGTCGAACAGTTTAGCGTTCTGGCAGCGCTGGGACTGCGTTATTACAGCCCGCGATTTGTCGATGTCACCGGTGGGGGAACGGTCAAGCATGTGACCGAGCTGACCGACTCGGAATTGTCCAAACTGAAAGAGATGCAGGGAACGTATGGCCTGTCGGTGACCAGCATTGGATCGCGGCTGGGGAAGATCAAGCTGTACGATCGCGATGATGGCTCGCACAACCGCTATGTGGCACTCGATAAGTACCTGCAGACCGATGTGGCGGCCACGATTCGGGTCGCAAAAGCACTAGGGACAAAACTGGTTCGCGGATTTTCGTTTTATCATCCGAAAGGAGAGGCACCGGGGACACACATCGATGCGGCGGCGGCGAGTATTCGAGTGCTGGCAGAAGCGTGCGGCAAGGAAGGCCTCGTCTATGGCCTGGAAGTCGAGGCGAACCTTGTGGGCCAGAATGGACGACTGCTGCAAATGCTGGCAGACAAAGTGAACTGTGAGAACCTCGTCTGCATTTATGACGGGGGGAATATCTCGTCGCAGAATCTGTCGCCGCTGGTCTGTTACGAAGAGTATCTGGCCATGACGCAATGTCTCGGTTGGTTTCACATTAAGGACTACAAAGTTGACCCGACGCTCCCCTGGACCGGGGTAGTGGATGAAGAGCGGCTGAAGAACTTTGTTCCAGTGCAACAGGGGGATTCAGGGCATGAATGGATTCTGCGAGATCTGGCGACTCGGCTGGGTGAACTGGATTCCAAGATGCAGGCACTGGGAGCACCGGGTGTCTTTCTGGAGCTGGAACCCCACTTAAAGGGTGGCGGTCAATTTGGTGGCTACAGCGGCCCCGATGGGTTGGGGGTGGCGCTCCGGTCGCTTTGCAGCCTGCTTGACTATGTGGGGATCGACTATCATCTGCGGGACTATGGGGACATTCGGACTGATCGGGGAATTTGAGAAGGAATGTGGAGTTGAGCTGGGAAGCAAAGAAGAAACCTGCGACTTGCGCCCGAGGCTCACCTGGAGGTCGGGG
>JAIXVG010000093.1 GCA_027483145.1 Planctomyces sp. | reverse complement strand
GTTTCTATTCGAAGGAGCGAAGGATGACACTCAACGATTCATGTGGCGAATGCATCGGACATAGAGTTCAGCACCATCTCGATTCTCAGTGGTTTCTGGAAGCACCGTGTGACTGAGACCGCCGCTCGCGTTGAGAGAACTTCAGGCGAGTCGTCGCCCGTAATGAAAATCTTGGGGGTTCGTGTTATGTGGGAGACATCACGCAGGCAAGCCAGAACTCCATCGCTACCTCCCCACAAGAGACCGACATCGACCACAAGTGCATCAGGGCAACGGGTTTGAATCTTAGACCAGCATTCCAATCCGTCTGTCGCCGTTTCGACGAGAAGTCCGGATTCAGAAAAGACCTTTTTGTAAGACCCGCACAGCTCGGCATCGGTGTCGGCAATCAATACATCAGTTCGCATCGCGTTCTCCGCAAGTAGCCTTTCGCCTCTTTCAATCATTGATTTCAACGCCATATCACTAAATAGAACGGAGCTTCTGCGCCCGCAGCCTCGCTATGGGCAAGCCCGCAGCTGTTGCTGCCATCAATGCCATAGAAAACGAAAAAAGCCGACGAAACAAAGACACCCTAAGGTGCTCTGTCGCGTCGGCTTACTTACTAACAAGCCTTTCGGGTCGCCCGAACTGCTCTTTATTCAGTCTTCCGTTGCAATCAATGTGCAGTTGCTTATTGGGCAGAAAGTCCCTCCCCAACAATTTCAATCGTAACTCGCCAGATCAAGAATGCAAGTGGGTTGATTACATGATTACAACCTCAGAAATTATTCGCGCCGAGAACGGAACCGGCCGGCGAGGTGACACTCAACGCCGTTTTTCGATTAATGTTCTGGAGACAATCGTCATCATGCAGGTAGAGGTTGATTGCGGCTATGCTGCGAACGGCGTTACCGTAACGATCCATTCGAAAATAGCACGGCCAGCTTCGTGGCTAGCTAGCGAAATGTCTCCTGTTCACAATTGGTTTGCTCAACGATAGGAAGATCATGACCAAAGTCTTGATGAGTGTCGTTCTAATTCTTGCCTTGATCTCAACAAAGACTTGTTTGGGTGAGGAAGACGCGATCGCGGCGAAGATTCTGGCAGCCAAAGAGGTAAACGAAAAAGAAACCCAAGCACTTGCTGACCGAATTCTCAAAAGCCTGAAGCGGGCGGAAGAAAACGCACTCAAGACTGGAAACAAAGTTCTGGTCGACAAGATTATGGATGAGATCGAAGCTTTTGAATCTAAGCGGGCGCTTCCGACAGTGGTTCCCATTAAGGACTATTTGCGAGGACTTCGCAAAACAAGAGAGACCTTAGAAGAGGTCTACATGCAGTCCGTCAAGACGTCCACCAAAATGGGGCGGCTTGACGAAGCCAGTGCAATCGAACACGAATTGAATGAGTTTCGCCTGCAGGTCGGCATGAACCGAGGATCACACTACATTGTTGTTAAACAATCCCTGACGTGGCACGAAGCCGCCGCTGCATGCGAGAAACTGGGAGGGCATTTGGCAATTATCAAGTCTGCAGACGAGGCCGAGTTTCTGGTGAAACTTGTTGAACGTGAGCGAGTCCCCCTCGCCTTCATTGGCTGCACTGACGAGAGAAAAGAAGGGCGCTGGATCTGGGTTGATGGCAGTGAAGTTGGGTACTCGTTCTGGGATCTTGATGCGGGACAGCCAAATAACTCGACCGGTCCTCGCGGAGGAAACATGGTCGAGCACTATGCGGCAGTCAACCGAGAAAGAAAGGGAAAGTGGTGGGATACTCCAGCCCGAATTGGCGAGACGGGCGGCTTTGTTTGTGAGTGGGACTAGTCCATCATCAAACTTAAGAATACGAGCCAGACCAGTTGTTAATTTCGACAACGGACGACATTGCAGGTTCGCCGCGTGACGCTTACGGTCGGCTTGGGTCGCCGGTATCACGCCGTTCGCTCCGGCGCACACGCTCGTAAAGCAGATCAACCCCGGCTACATCGATAGGGATGGTGCTTTAGCCAGCCAAAAACCACTCGCAGTCCAAAGTGATCGCCAAGTGCTACCGACTGAAAGCCCGTCTCTGGCGTTGTCGTTCTTGATCCAAGCTTCGAAACCATTCACGAGATAGTCGGGAAAGCCATGATTCGATCTTCTGCCGTCATGATGTTGTTGTGTCTCATGGGGTGTGCGGACCGTTCCCCTGATCCTCAAGAAGTGCTTGAGAAAAGCCGGACGACCACAGCCGAGGTAAAGAAAAAACTCGAAGCGGTTCAGAAATCGACCGACGAGAGCAAGGCAAAGATCGAAGCCATGAAGCAGGACTCACCAGACCCCGCCGAATTGAAGTAGAGTCCGTTTCAGAACCAGACGTCAAGTACCACCATATCGTTTGGTGGCACTGGCGGCGGCCTTGGGCCGCCAGTGTCTTGGTATTTCAAGCCTCAAACGCTTTGATATTCTCACCTGTTTCTCTTGTTTCCCTTACTCTCTATCGTGCTTCTTCTTCCACCCCCATGACCTCTCAAAGAAAAACGATCCGGCACTATCACGAACCAGGTGATCTCCACGAGCTGACCTTCTCCTGCTACCGACAAATGCCCCTCTTAACTAACGACATTTGGCGACAACTCCTCTGCCGTTCCATCGACAAAGCGATCACCCGTTGGAACTTTCGACTCGTTGCCTTTGTTCTCATGCCCGAACACGTTCATCTGCTCGTCTATCCCACGACTGCAGTTGTCGAGCTTGATCACCTTCTTTCGGCCATCAAGCAACCCTACTCGGTCAAGATCAAGAAGCTTCTTCTGGCATCAGAGAGCAGTCTTCTGGAGCGGCTTACTATTCAGGAACGACCCGGCAAAACGTCATTCCGATACTGGCAGGAGGGTCCTGGCTATGATCGTAACCTATCGAGTAAGCCGGCTGTCTTGGCGTCTATTGATTACATCCATAACAATCCCCTGCGTCGCAGCCTTGTCGATGAAGCGACAAGCTGGAAGTGGTCGAGCAGCCGGTGGTATGCCTCAGATGCAGCAATCGTCGACCCCGATCTCCCAACAATTCATGGCCTACCACCAGAGTTTCTGGACTAAAACCACTCAATCGGGTGGCACTGGCGGCAGCCTTGGGCCGCCAGTGTCTTGTTGTTTTTCCAGACTTGCGACTCCAAGGTTGTGTCGTAGACAAAGCGATTTGAGCACTGTCAGCATGTCAGCCAATCAAACACCACTGGCGGTTCAAAGCGACCGCCAGTGCCACCCGACGAATCAATAGTCATGAATCGCCAATTTACAAAGGGGAAGTCAGTGGGACACTCCGCAAGAGTCTACGCGCCACATTTGGTGTTGCTGATTATGGATCCGGATTGCGGCGAAGTCCCTGAAACAATGGTTGGATGCCTTGTCTCAGTCACCGCATCGTGTATTGCAATTGGAACGATATCTCAACCGGATGAATTTGTTCTCGTTGAGATATTGGACGAAGCTCAAACGTGCCACGCCCAGTTACAGAGGGTTGGTTCGTGGCAGGTTAACATCGAGAATAAACGTTTGGCAGTATGTTCTGTTCTCATGGAACAACTGCTCGTCGTTGACATTAACTCGAATTGCCCTGAAGTCGAACTTTGGGCAAACGACGCATCCGATCCCGATCACATTGCAATCGTGTTAAAGCACCCTAGAACGATTCGAGCAAACGCTTAAAGGCTAGCCATTGTCTACGTGTCAACGGGGCCGGATGGTAGCGTCGGGTGGCACTGGCGGCCGCCTTGGGCCGCCAGTGTCTTGGTGTTGTTCCAGGCTCGCGACTCCAAGGTTGTGTCGTAGAGAAGGCGATGTGAGCACTGCCAGCATGTCAGCCAACCAAATACCACTGGCGGTCCAAGGCGACCGCCAGTGCCACGCAGCCGGTTTGATGGAGTATCGTGCAGTACTTGGTATCGTGGTACTTTGCTTGAAGAAAAGAAGAGAATTCGGGAGAGACAATGAGTATTCAGGTTTTACATCAAGCGACACAGCTTATCGAGCTGCATAGCGAATTGGCGGACTTTGATGGCCCAAAAGCAGAGAGCTTGATCGTCAAAGCAGAGACTGCGCTCGGGTTGGCTTTTCCAACGACTTATCGACTATTCTTGGCTCAATTTGGGTGCGGAGGGATCGCAGGCACCG
>JAIXVG010000522.1 GCA_027483145.1 Planctomyces sp. | reverse complement strand
CTGCATCGACCTGTTTCACCAGCGTTGGGATCGCGGCAGAAGATGAGCCCGGTGACGAATCTGATCGCGGTTCGGCGGCGAGTTCGTCCAGCATCGAACAGTCTCCCGGTCCCGCTCAGCAGGTCTCCCTTGCCGATTGGCAGGCCCGCTATCAGCAATATCGCAAGCAATCGAAAGCAATCGGCCCTCGCTATGCCACGGCCGAAGTTCCAACCGTCTACGGACTCGCAGATATTGCCTACTACGGAACGTCGTATGCAACCGGGCAACCGGCACGATACATTGCGGTACGGGTTCAGCTGGCCAATTTGACTCCTCGCGAAATCACCGTCGGTCCCACTGATTTTGATGTTCTCATTGATGGCCAGCCTCAACCTCACCCCGGCCCAGGGGTCGAACAACAAGACTTCACTTTTCCTTACCAGCAGCAAACCTGGTCGGTCCAGCAAATCTATTGGAAAGGCCCGGTCTCGCTCTCGCCAAAATCGGTGACCCCTGTCTGGTTCCTACGAACCGGCCTCCCAAACCTGAGCGACGTCCCCCCCACTACGATTGGGCTGCGTTCCGATGCGGCTCAATTCAGCCTCGATGTGCTCGACCAGTTGCGCGTGCGACTTGACCTGAAAGGTCGGCGACTGGGTCCGCAGAAATGCCTGGCGATTGTGGAAGTTGCTAATGTACTTGGCACCTTTGAGGCTCAGATCCTGGCTAATCATCTGGCTGAATTGGCAACAGAAAACGTTTCACGAGTCATCGTCGATTTCTCGATTGGGGGTGCCATTAGCGATGCGCAGCTCATGTCGTGGCTAATGAACTCTGCCAGAGCCGACGATGATCAATTGCCACGGAGCGAGCAATACCCAGCTTGGCCCATGGGAGTTCAGGGACTGCGGGTGACCGGGCTTTCTAAAGATCAGCTGTCGGCCTTTGGCTGGAACGACCAGCATCACGACGACGACATCGACCAGCCTTCGCGTCCTGATCTCAGTTTGTCGCAAGGAGCACAAGATCTGTTGGTTCCGGTCTATCGCCAGCTATCTCGAAGCGAGTTACTGACGGCGTTTCGCTCTAAAGAACCAATCGAGCAATTGTCCGCGTTGCGAGCCGCCGGACCAAAACTGGCGGATGACGATACGCTGGTTCTGCTCGATTTGACCGGTCAGCCCCAGTCGCCGGAAGTTCAAGAAGTGGCCACTAACGTGTTGGCTTCACTGGGCTCGACCGACGCGATTCGATTTGCGAGCCACGCTGCGTTATCAGAGAACCGGGCCATCGCAACAGCCGCAATTGAAGGTTTGGCGAACTCTCGTTTTGCAACCGGGCGTCAACTGCTGCAGCAATTGCTGGCTCAGTTTAGCGATGATCAACGTCAATCGCTCATGCGCGTCCTGGCCCGGCATCCACGTCCCGAGTGGTCTGAACTGTTGTTTGAGTACATCACCAAAAGTGATCGCTATCGGTCGGGCGATGCGCTGGCCGCGCTCGTCAAAGTCGGGCATCCTCAATTGGGAATGGTGCTGGGGGAAGCCTTGCATAGTCCAACCCCGTCGGTCCGCAAACTTGCATTCGGAGAACTCGTCCGCCGTGGCGGTGCCGCTGATGAGCAATTGGCTCTGGACTACACGCTCTCTTTTTTAGAGCACTCGCCTCCCAACTCGCCAGCGATGACCCAGTTCCTGACCCGCACTTGTGATCCTCGAGCATTACCCCTGTTGTGGCGGCATCTCAAAGAGGCCAACAACAAGGCATCGTTGATTCACTTAATCACTGAGATGTCCGATGAAAGCGTTGTCCCTCAGTTGGTCGAAATGTATCCGACATTCCAGCCCACAGAGCAGGCGGCAGTCCTCTACGCGGTCAACGGACTCGATTCAGCTGCGTTTCTGACACTGGCACGCAGGGCGCTCGCTTCGCGTCAACCGGCAGTTGTCAATGCGGCTATTGATGGACTAAGACGCAGTCTATCGCCTGAAGCGGTTTCAATTCTAATTGAAGCATTAGCCGAAACTCGTGACCTCGCCGTACTAGGGCAACTGGCAACCGCTCTTGCCGCAATTGGTAATGACGATGCCCGGAAGGCCCTGATTCAACTCAGGAAGTCCTCTCAGCCAGAGTTTCGAGGCATCGCCACAGCCGCGTTATCGGGACTTCAAGCCCGCTCTCCGGCCCAGATGTTCATTGAACAGGCACGGACAAGCGAAGCGGCCAATAATCACGAAGACGCGCTGTTCTTGTATCGAGAAGCCATTCAGGCTGACCCCTACCTGGCGGATGCTTATGCTGGGCGCGGCGAGATTTTTCATAAGCAGAAGCAACCGAACCAGGCCTTGGCCGACTTCGAAAAAGCCTGTGAGCTCGATCCGATTAACGGACTGGCTCAATCAGGGGTTGCAGTGTGCCTCGTCGGACTTCATCGCGTCGACGAGGCCCTCTTGAGGTTAGCGGAGGCACGCAAGGAGCTAAGTAAAGACATGAACTTTCTTTACAACGCCGTTTGCGCGTACTCGCTGGCGAGTGCCGAGCTGCTTGCCGGTAACCCAACGGCCGAACAAAACGAACAGGCCATCACTTGCCGCAAACAGGCGGCTGCCGATCTGCTGGAAGCAATTCGGCTAGGCTACACCGATCACGCGTGGCTCTTGGAAGATCCCGATCTCGAACCCTTGCGAACATCCTCCGAATTCAGTCCGGTCAAAGCCCGTCTGGCCGGCAGCTAGGCTGCATGGCGGCCAGGTGTCGCGGCCAGACATGGGTTTGACCGCTAAATCCTGGGGCCGCGAGACACCACACTTGATAGCGACTTTTTTTAACACTGTTGATTATTCGGACTTCGACCCGAAAATGTGGCCCGGCCCACCCCACAAATGGTCAGGATCAATTCTTCTGACGGAAAAGCGAAATGGTAGTTGGTAGAAACCTGGAGGCCCTGCAAGGGGAAGTGCTGGTTCTTGATACAGAAGCCCCCTTTGTCTACATCGGAACCTTAGATACATGGGACGAACTTTATCTTCGGCTTGTCGATGCTGATGTGCACGACATGCGAGACAGCAAAACCTCGCGCGAACTGTACGTCATCGAAACTCGTCGGCTGGGGGTCAGGTCAAACCGCCAAGCGGTACTGGTTGCTCGCTCGCATGTGGTCAGCCTGTCCCGGCTGGCCGACGTGCTGGCCTATTAGGGCCGTTCAAGTCAATCAATTGATTCATTCATGTCACTCTGCAGGTCAAAACTCTCGCTAATGTGCGGTTTCAGCCACTTGACGAAGTTCTGCCAAGCGAGGTCGCTGGCGTTCACGCCCGTTCAGCTTTATCATTTGGAGGCACTTGGTGACAAAGGGAACGCTCACAATTCGACTTATGCGATAAGGCCTTTCCCGGCCCTTTAAGTCGATTAACATGAACGATTGCCCAGAGCCTGCCCCAGTGGCAAAACCATTTACGCCTGGAAATGAACGATTTTTTCCAATAATCGTTCCCGAAACTGAATTTTGGGTCGTACTGCGTGGCAGGCAGACAGGGTCATTCGATTTCAGATCACAAGAGGTT
>JAIXVG010000330.1 GCA_027483145.1 Planctomyces sp. | reverse complement strand
CGTCCTGAACCCGAGCGGGATTGTGATCGTCGCAGGGGAGCGTCTTCAGGCCCTGACTCAGGGAATGATGATTGCCGCTCAGGCGTCGGTTGTAGTCATCGATGTCCGGGGCGTGAATCTGGTTGTTCGCGAAGCGTCGCAAGCCGAGCAGCAAGGTTTGGCTAAACGGTCTTCTCAACAGGAAAATCCGTTCGACTTCGACGTCCCTGATGAGCAGCAGAACAGCTAGCTGCTGCACCGCTTGAAAGCCATTGCGCAAGTGGTCAACAGCACGTCTAAAGCGTTAGCGAATTGAGCGATTTTCCGTTGTACCTTCACTCTTGACGGGAGCAACCTCGGTGACTGCAACCATTCTCGATGGAAAAAGTCTTTCTTTGCAGGTTCGAACTCAGCTCGCACAAGAAGTTCAGGCCTTTACCAGTCTGTCCGGTATCGTTCCGCACCTGGCTGCTGTGTTAGTCGGGGACGACCCTGCCAGTGCCGTCTATATTCGCAGTAAAGAAAAGGCCTGCCGCGAAGCAGGGATGCTTGGGTCGGTGACACGCCTGCCCGCGACTACGACCACCCAAGAGCTATTATCGGTAGTTCACAACTTGAATGCCGATCAAGGGGTTCATGGCATTCTGGTGCAGTTGCCCCTTCCAGCCCAAATTGATGCTGTCACAATTTTGGATGCAGTGGATCCCGCAAAAGATGTCGACTGTTTTCACCCCGAGAACGTCGGCCTTTTGATGCAGAATCGGCCGCGATACCTTCCGTGTACTCCGCATGGGATTCAGCAGATTTTAGCTGCATACAAGATCGAAACAACAGGGCGGCACGTCGTAGTTGTCGGCCGCAGCGACATTGTAGGTAAACCAATCGCCATGATGCTGGCCCAAAAAGGCCCAACGGCCAATGCGACGGTCACCATTTGCCATTCGGCCACTTCTGACCTGCCAGCCATCTGCCGCACGGCCGATATCCTGATAGCGGCGATCGGTAAGCCTCAGTTCATCGACGCGAGCATGGTCAAGGCAGGTGCCTGCGTGATCGATGTTGGAATCAACCGAGTTGGCGATCACTTGGTTGGCGATGTGGCCTATGCCGATGTTCTGCCGATCGCGGGTTCGATCACCCCCGTCCCCGGCGGCGTTGGCCCACTCACCATCGCCATGCTCCTGAAAAACACGCTGTCCGCCGCGCGCATGCAAGTGGGTTAGGTCCGTTATGCAGGACCCGGAACGTAATGGCGCCGAAAAGCTGTAATGGCCTATTTCAATCGATTGGTTTGCTTCTAACGGGCTGCGCAACCTCTTCTGGGAACTGGCATCAGGCGCCTAGCGCATCAATCTTTGCCGCAAGGATGAAATCGTTTTCGGACAGGCCGCCGATGGCGTGCGTCCAGATTTCGATAGCGACTTCTCGGTAACGCTCTAAATGGACATCGGGGTGATGGGCTTCCGCCTCGGCGACCTCAGCCACCTTGTTCAAGAAGGCCATCGCTGCGCGAAAATGCTTGAACCGGTACTCTTTGCGAATGCGAGTCGCATCGCCGTTGATCACCCAACCCGGAGTCTGTTGACCCAACGTCGTTGCTTCAGCCAGGCTTAACCGAGGTACACCCCCTTCGCAGGGGACACATTTCTTGTTGGCCAAGTCGCACACGGGCTGAGTTGTCATGATGGTCATTCCTGCAAAAGTCGAGTCACGCCAGACATTGCTCGCTGCGTTCTCAATGATTTAACTGGTGTCTCACCCCGATGAGTCTTCATCTTTGTGTGCCGCTGGCTATGCCAGTGCTTTGACATCACTCGTCTTGCAATATGTCGGGACCGTTCGCACTGGTACAGCCTGCGTCGCATGTTACTCGCTGTCAGCTAACGTCCCTCACTTGCCAACGACGAGACTATGTTGCCAAGGCGCCTGCCACATCGGTCTTGTAGGCAGCATTGCCGGGAATCAAGCCGGCGATAAGGCCCAACACAATCAGGCCCGGCAGAATGAGCAATTCCCACGGGTCGAAGCTGAAGGGATTCAGAATCACACCCGCTTTGGCCTCAACAATGGGGGCTGCAGCAAAGACCAAAACGTGTCCTAGCGCCAGCCCCAATAGCCCCCCCAATAGGCAAAGTAACAACGACTCTCCAAGGATGATCGAGAATACCGTTGAACGCCGCGCACCCAGCGCACGCATGATCGCAATCTCGCGCCGCCGCTCGCTCATCGAGTTATAAATGCTGACAAAAATGCCGATGCCGCTCACGGCCAGAATCAGTATCGTTAAAATTAACAGGACGGTACGTACGTTACCCAGCACGTCCTGCAATAGGACGCGCATCGGCTGAATGGGGTTGACTGCCATCGCCTTAAATCCCTTCTTCATGGCTCCCGCATATAGGGGAGCAGCCAAGTCAGTCTTGGTATTGACCAGGATCGACGTCACATCGCGCTGCACCTTCGGGATTTCGCGAAAGCCGTTCACCAGTGGTAACTGGGCATGGTCCTTGCGGATCCGTACTACTTCGTTTGACATTTCCTCTGCAGAGAGAGCAGCCTCACCAAAGAATTCTCGCTCACGCTTGATCGCTTCGCTCAGGGGCTTGTCGTGCCCTTCGATCGCGTAGAACCCAGGCAGGTTGATAAAGACCGATTTATCGTTGGGAGTTCCAGTGGGTGCCAGCACTCCCACGACTTCAAACCGTTCATTATGGACATGACCAACGTCTGCACCGCCATGCACCAGCCGCAATGTTGAACCGAGGTCCCAGTTATTCTCTTTGGCTACGCGGGACCCAATCACTGCTTCGAATGGCCCATCAAAAAAACGGCCTCGAACACGAAACGGCTTGCCCGGGATATAGTCGACATCAAAGTACTCAGCCACGGTACCGACGATTGGAAAGTTCCCCTCTTCGGTTGTGTCTCCCAATGCGACCGGCACAGCCTCAGCCACCATCGGATCGGCTTTGACTTCTTCATAGAAACGATAGGGAAGGTTCTCAATTGGTGCGTTGACGTGATAGACCGTACTCAACACCAGTTGTAACGGGCTTCCTTTGGGACCCACAATCAGGTGATAGCCAATCGATTGCTGATTGAACGTCTGCTCGATCAGGCCATAAATAACCATGACCGTCACCATCAGCATGACGCCCAGGCTGACACTGATGGCAGTCAGCGAAGAAGAAAGCCGCCGCTCTTTAAGATTCTTCCAGGCGATATTCAGGATCGTCACGAAAATGACTCCAACTTGCTGTTGACTGCTTGATGATACCGCTGAGCCGATAAGTGCACGGTAACCGATGCAATAAGGGAGTAATTACCACAACTGTGCTACTGGCTGTGTACCAATGCGGCCTTGTTCTGAGCTGCGACACGATTGATTTGGGCTAACTGCTCGACTCGGTCAAACTGCCGCGAGACCTCGGGGGCATGCGTCACTAGTAGCAGCGTAACGCTCGTTTCCCGACAGGCCTCGCGCAGCAAGTCGATCACCAGTTGCTGATTAGCCGGGTCAACGTTGGCCGTCGGCTCGTCCGCCAATAACAGTTGCGGCGTTTTAGCAAGTGCTCGCGCGACCGATACCCGTTGCTGCTCTCCAACCGATAGGCGGCTGGGCTTATTATGCAGCCGATGTCCCAGCCCAACTTGTTCCAATAGCTTGACTGCCGCTTGCCGATTGGGTGCTTTGCCGCTGAAGCTCATTCCTAATAGCACGTTTTCCAGAGCAGTGAATGCAGGGAGCAAGTTGAATGTTTGGAAGACATAGCCAATTCGCTCTGACCGGAAACGATCCCGTGTTGGCTCAATAAGCTTGGTGATATCGGTCGAACCAATCATGACCGATCCCGTGTCAGCGGCCGTAATCCCCGCAGCGATGTTCAGCAGCGTTGTCTTCCCACCGCCGCTCGAACCGAGCAGCACGACCTGTTCGCCTTGAGCGATCGAGAACTCTGGGACATCCAGGACCCGAATTGGGTCTCCATCGGGTTGACGATAACTCTTAGTGACTTGGTTGAATCTAAGCGACATGCAACGACTCGTTTTCAGCGACAAAAATCAGGTCTCAGCTCCACATGCAGCCTCGAATCGTACCAGATTAAAAGCCTGTTCGAATACCCGATCGAGTTTGTTCGGACTTCGGCCGAATCTGATT
>JAIXVG010000425.1 GCA_027483145.1 Planctomyces sp. | reverse complement strand
TGAGGAGGAAAAATGTTTCATAACCCATTGTCGATTGGATCGTACCGTTGCGGGCAGGGTTTGCCCTTGCTGTTTATCGCCGGCCCGTGCGTAATGGAGACCGAATCGCTCGTTTACTCTGTCGCTGACACGCTGGCTGAACTGGCGGCTAAGTCGAAACTGCAGATTGTTTTCAAAAGCAGTTTCGATAAAGCGAACCGAACGAGCGTCAACAGTTTTCGCGGGCCTGGCCTTGATGAAGGGCTGCGCTGGCTCGATAACGTCAAGCAGCGGACTGGCCTTCCGGTCACGACCGACGTGCATGAACCCCAGCAGGCAGCAGCAGTTGCGCAGGTTTGCGAGATCCTCCAAATCCCGGCATTCCTCGCCCGCCAAACCGATCTGGTCGAAGCAATCGCCACAGCCGCCGGCAGCCGGGGCCGAGTCGTTAATGCCAAAAAACCTCAGTTCTTAGCCCCGGAAGATATGGTCCATGTCGCCCGGAAATGTGCCGCGTTCGGCTGCCCCGATGTTTTGTTGACCGATCGCGGGACCATGTTCGGCTATGGCCGACTCATCAACGACTTCCGTTGCGTTCCGGTGATGCAAGAGTTCGGAACTCCGGTCTGCTTCGACGCCACCCACTCGGTGCAGATGCCCGGCGGCTCGACAACGGGTGGAAACCGGAAACTGGTCCCATTTTTGGCCCGGGCAGCCGTGTCATGTGGTGCAGATGCCGTCTTTATGGAGACGCATCCCGATCCTGACAAAGCACTTAGCGACGGCCCGAACCAGGTTTTCCTGGCTGAAGCACCCCGCCTGATGCGACAACTTCAGCAGTTGCGCGATCAGTTCATTTCGTTCGCAGCCGAAACCGACTAGCTCGCACGTTGTGGAACCCGGTTTGGTTCGGCTGGATCAACCAGGCAGACCCTGCTTTCCCAACGGCAATCATCCAACAATTACCACGAACGGGGCGTATCGCACACTGTGCGCGGCCCGATCGCCGCCTGATAATGCAAACGCTTGATACTTCAAGACTTAGTTGTCAATCCGCGAGATTGTTTCTTTACTCAGTTCAAGGACCAGTTCGTGTCTCAGGTCAATTCCAATCATCGCCGAGTCGTCCCCCGTGGAGTCAGCTCCCCCCGGTTGGGTCTCGGTCTGCGTATGGTTCCGCTGGCCTGCCTGATTTGCCTGGCCCTGCTCAATGGTGGTTGCAACAAGCCCGCGAAAAAACCTGGAGCAAACTCCTCCACTGCAGCCAAAGAGACCAATCGAGGGGCAGATGTCCTTGATGGGGTGATCAACCAGCTTTTGCCCGAAAACCTGGGATTCGATTCCGACTTGGGGTCGGCGATCTCGTTATTGAACTCGTGGCATTCGCTGACACCTGCCAAAAGTGAGCAACAGGCAACCGGCACGCTCCCGTATGAAGGTCTGGCCGCCGAACTGAAGGGGCTGTTCGAGTTGCCGGAAGTGACCCGTCCCGAGTTCAGCCCGGCCGATGGGCAGCATCTGCGCGACTCGATCTTGTTCGCCTCGATTGCCGACTTCGTTCAGCAGTCTGAGAAGACCGACCTCGCGCGGGTTCAAGCCGCCTTCAGCTACACGACTCGGAACGTGGCCTTACTGGATGACGGGGATGAGCCAATTCCTTTAGGCCCATTCGAGACGCTCCTCATTGGGCGAGGCTCCGCTGCCCAGCGGGCCTGGGTCTTTGCCAGTATCTTGCGGCAGTTGCGAATTGATGCAGTGATCCTGGCGACCGGGACCGAGTTGGTTCAGCCTTCCAACGGTTGGCTGATCGGAGTGCCCCTATCCGGAGAAGTCTATCTGTTCGATCCGGGGCTTGGTCTCCCGATTCCCAGCTCATCAGAGGGGGGCGATAAGATTGTCGCAGCCACTCTCTCCCAGGTCATCAAGCAGCCAGAGCTACTCAGCGGTCTCTCGCTGCGCTCGGTCGATCCATATCACGTGAAAGCCGAGGACCTGGCGTCGGCGAAGGTCTACTTGATCCTGGAACCAGTTCGGCTGTCGCAGCGTTACTTCGATATTGAGCAGAACCTTCCACCGAGCAGGACCCTGGTTCTGGCAGACCGACTCATCGGAGATGAGATCAGGCCAGGGATCATCGGGCGGCTGCAAAAGGAGCATCCTGGCTGGGGGATTGATCGGTTTGGTTTGTGGCCTTTCCCCAAAAGCCAGGAAGCCGAATTAGAGAACATGACCCAGGTGCTGGCACAGCGAATGCAGTTTGCCCTGATGCCGCTCAATGCCCCGATTGTGATGGAGCCAGCCCAAGGGGTGGGAGGGGGCAAAGGAGGGAATGAGATGGTCGCCACTCCGTCTCGCAGGCAATTCAAGAACCGGATTGATCAACTGCGGGGGCTGTTTGAAGAGACACTTCCGAAATACGTCACCGTGCGGCAAGCTGCTACCTTGGCCATTCGGTCGCAGGAGATCCAGCAGTTACATCAGTTGGCGGCTGAAGATGCCCATTACTTCAGCGCTGTGTGCCAGTTCGAACGGCAGCAATATGGTCCAGCCGCTGACTTGTTGTCAGCCTATTTGAAGCAGTACGGCCGCGGTCGGTGGCGGAGCGCTGCCCGTTTGCTGAAAGCCGAAGCACAGATTCGAACAGGGGAGACAGCGGGGGCAGTCGAGACGCTTAACATGTCGATTGCGAATGATTCCAACGACAAGCTGTGCGCCTATTTGTCAAAACGGCTCGGTGGAAAGTAGGGTCAAGTCGAGTCGGCGGTAGAAGACTCTCGCAGGAGGGGTGCTT
Organism: Planctomyces sp.; assembly: GCA_027483145.1. Lineage (GTDB taxonomy): Bacteria > Planctomycetota > Planctomycetia > Planctomycetales > Planctomycetaceae > JAIXVG01. The sequence goes on along the minus strand of JAIXVG010000425.1, from coordinate 1,263 downwards.
ATCTCGTTGTGCTGGTGGATGGTTGGTTCTAACGGCCTTGAATAATGAAGCAGTCCAATGAAACGTTGATTGAAACAAAGAGAGCCGCTATGGCAAAAGTGGGGCCGGGAAAGCGGGCGTGCTCACCAGTCGCTGTTGTTTGCCTTGCTGTTATGGCCCTGGTGATCGCTGCATTTGGTCCCACCCAGATTGCCAATGCCGATCAAGGACTGGATGACTACAACCTGGCGTTATCACTGTACAAACAGAGTCGGTGGAAACCGGCGGCTGATTCGTTTTCCGGCTTTCTGCAGAAGTACCCTCAGCACGAAAAGTTTCCGATCGCCAGCCTCTACTTTGGGCTGGCGCAGATTAATCTGGGGGACTATGCGGCTGCGCGTGGGGTCCTTAGAAAGTTTGCCAGCGACTTTCCCAAGAACCAGAACCTCGGGCATGCTCAGTATCGCATCGCAGAGTGCAGCTACCTGCTGGATGATCTGGAAGCAGCGAAGCAAGAACTGATGACGTTTACCACGCAGAATCCGGAAGACCCGCTGCTGGAGCGGGCACTTCCTTATCTGGGGGATGTTCACTTTCGACTGAAGGACTATGCGGCCGCGATCGAAGTCCTGGAGGTCTCGCTGAACAAACACCCGCAAGGGGTGCTGGCAGACGATGCCTCGTTCAGCCTGGCCAAAGCCTTACAAGGGGCAGGGCGGTCCGACGAGGCAGCAAAGCGTTTTCAAGCGATTGCGGCTGGAGAATCGAATACGCGAGCGGCTGACGCGCTGTTTCAATTGGCATTGCTAGCGTTTGATGCCAAGGAATATGCCGAAGCTGCCAGGCTGTACTCGGAGTTTGATCGGCGTTTTGAGAAAAGCAGCCTGGTTCCTGTTGCTCGAATGAACGCCGGGTACTCGTACTATCAGTTGCAGCAGTACGCGAACGCGGCAGCCATGTTTGCCAAGATTGACGGAGATGATCTGCAGGCCCGGCAAGCGCGGTATTGGGAGGGGATGTCGCGGAAAGGGGCGACGCAATACACCGAAGCGGCTGATTTGCTAAAGGGGGTCTTCGAAAAGGAACAAGCTTCGCCACTGGGAGAAAGGGCGATCTATCAATGGGCAAATAGCGAGCGGGCTGCGGGACGATTTGCATCGGCAACGGAACTTTACTTGAAGGCATCGCGGCTGAAGCCCGATGGCGAACTGGCTGACGATGCACTGCATGCGGCCTGCGAACTAGCCCTCGATGCGGGTGATTTCGCCAAGGCGCGCGAGCTGC
>JAIXVG010000011.1 GCA_027483145.1 Planctomyces sp. | reverse complement strand
TTGGGCAACAACTCACGATCTGGATCGTTGGGAAAAGGCGATCAAATGAATTGAGTCGACTCTCCATTCGAGCTATTCCGACGGAGCCGGAAGTTCAACAGGCTGTCCCTCCTCAACCGCTTCAGGTTGCACATCCGCCGGGGGCCGGTACAGGGCAGCAATTCGCTCGGCCTCTGTGGAAGGGTCGACCTTCAAAAACGTCTGCCACCGCTTCGCCTGAGCTTTCCGCTGAACGATCTCACCCGGATCTTTGGGTTGGGCAACGGCCTGCGTGTTTTCAACCAGCCGATGATTGATTTGCTTCGTTAGCTTATCTAGCTCGGCATTCTCTTTAGCCAGTTTACCAGTGGCTTTCTGGTAGTTTTTGACAAGCTTGTCGCGCTCTCGCATTAAGACCTGACCACGAACTTGCACCGCGTACATCTGGTTGGCCAATACCCGGTATTGAGTCTGGGCATCAGCCAGCCGCTGCTGTGTTAACGCCTGGCGTTCCAAGACCAGCGGACTGGGTAAGCGACCGGTCGCAGCACGGGATAGTTGCAAGTCGTAGTTTGCCAATAGCTCGCGCAGGTCGCCAATCCGCGTTTCTTGATTAATCAGCTTTCCTTCAAGCAATTGTCCCTGTTCGACCAGGACTCCAATCGCCCGGTCGACTGGCTCAAGCTTCTTTTGAAATTCGGTTTCCAGCTCAGCGGCTGTCGCTTCTGTGCGGGCTTTATCCTCAGCAGCGGTTTGCTGTCTCACTTTCAACTCGTCGGTTTCACGTTCAATCAGCTCAGTCTGTTTGGCACGGGCTTTTTCACCTGCTGCATGCAGTTCACCGGTCAGTTCTTCGTACTCGCCAATCAGTGAATCAAAGCTCGCTTCGTACAGAAACAAGTCTTCCTTACTCCATTGACCACGCAGTTCGACATCTAACTGATGAAACCGTTCATTAACGCTCGGCCGCGCATCGACACAGGCGAAGAACCCAACCAGCCGCCCCAGCTTCGATATCATCTCCTCTCGCAATGGAGCAGCAGGTGTTGGCGGCTTCGAATCACGCACTCGCTGGGCTAAATCGCGAACCAGTTGTGCAGGTCGCGATTGGTCCGATTCTCCCAGCGCGATCTCAATCTGCAGCCACGCAGCTGGCCAGTATTGGCCCTCCGACAGGCTGATCGCCTCTTCTAATTGCTTCTGCGCCTCGGCCCGCTTTTGTTTACGAATACAAAGTAGCGCACGTAAATACGGAATGCGTGGATCAGCCGGTGCCAGAATCTCCGCTTCAGCAAGACTCTTCTCTGCAACATCGAACTTGGGCTTCGCGACGCGATGAAAGCCTTTTACGGCAACGGTCTGCAGTGCCTGGGCAAACGTGGTTTGTGCTTCGTCAGTCGCAAACGAAACTGGCGGAACATAGTCAGTATTAGGCTCGTCAGCAGCGTGAGCTGGGAACTGCTTTCCCAATCCAATGATGACCAGTAGCAGCACTACCAAATGGTGCGTCAGGCGATTCCACCTGAGTAAGACGAAACCCGAAGAGTTCAATGTCATGCAGTCCATGTCTCAATTCCAGACCTCAATGACGCCAGTGCTAATCCGCAGAATTCATCAGCCTACCCCGTGATGACCACCAAAAACAGCGGAGGGGCAAGTCGGGGCCGCAGGTCCCGGCGGGAAAGCCAATCGCTGTGGGCGCTTTGCAATCAGACGCTTACCCGACGCGATTGGTTCCTGGCCTGTTATTGCCGTCAGTGATCCGCTGCCCGTGACCACCCGGCCGTCGCTTATTTTTGCATCGGGGCAAATCGATCCTGGAACTTCGCTGCTGGACGGTTTGGGTTACAAACAACGCCCATTCCCGGTTTCAGAAGACGAATGGGTCACGAAAATCGGCAGTTTTGGCCGCTGCGGCTTTCCTGCACCCGCAAAATCGTCTTGTCCTACCTGCGTGACTGGGGTACCCTCCCCGCCGGCTGCCCCCCGGCAAAACCATGCGCCAGAGTCACAACCACTGTCCTGGCAAATTGTTGCGCCGATAAAGCCCTCGTTTGGTTACTGCGTACGTCTATGGAATATCATCTCAAACCGATCGGAAAAACCTGCGCCGCCAGCGGACAACCCCTGGCGCCCGGCTCATTGATTCATTCTGTGCTGGTCGAACGGCATGGAGAGCTGGTCCGGCTCGATTATTCTCCCGAAGGCTGGAGTGGCCCCCCCAAGGGGGCGATCGCCAACTGGAGAACTCTCGTCCCGGTTCCGGCCGCCGATGGCCCAATCAAGTTTGATGTCGATCAACTCCAAAGATACTTCGAGCAACTGTCCGACGAATTCAGCCCCAATACCGAGAAACTGCGCTACGTGCTGGCCCTGCTGCTGTTGCAAAAGCGGCGGCTGCGACTGGAAAACGCCCGGACCGACGGGGACGACGAAGTGCTGGAACTCAGCGGGACGCACGGCGAAGGAAACTACGAAATTCGGAATCTCCGCCTTGCAGAACTGGAAACCAGGCAGTTGCAACAAGAACTGCGCAGCCACCTCAGCTCGGAGTGGAGTTGATGTCGCGGCATCTGCGGGGCTTTGTATGGGCCTTGGTGCTGGTTCAGCTTTGCTCTGGACTGGCTTGTGCCGGCATGCGCGGTTGGGGCCGCAAAAGCCAGCCCGAGCCCGAAGTGGTCTGCGTCCTCCCCTCCGATGCCTCCATTGAAGACATTGTTGGCCACGTCAATCAGCAGGTGGCCCAGCTTGATGGCTGGACAGCTGACAAAATTAAAATCGATGCCCGCATGGGGCCTTACCATATGCCCTTAGAGGCCAATCTGCATGTGCAGAAGCCGCAAAACCTAAGACTTCTGGTGACGTCCCTGGCAGGACAAGAGCTTGAACTCGGTTCGAACGATGAGCACTTCTGGTATTGGAGCAGGCAGGATAATCCGAAGCTGCTGATGTACTGTGCCCATTCTGAAATGGATGTCGCCCAGCAGCGACTGGAGATTCCATTTGAACCCGATTGGCTGCTGGAAGTACTGAGTATTCGGCCGATAGATGCCGAACGAGTCACGCTACAAAAAGCCCCGAACTCAAGGGCGTATAGCTTAGTGACGCATAGCCGTGCCCCGTCGGGCCATCCCCTCAAGCGAATCACCGTTGTCGATGCCTGTACCGGCCATGTGATCGAGCATTCGATCTACGATGGCTTTGGCCAAGTGGTGGCCCAGGCCTATTTGCGAGATCACCATATCGATCCGCAAAGCGGCGTTGCGATTCCGCGGCGAATCAAACTCTCTTCGCCCCCTGCGCAGGTGACCATGGACCTGAAGATCCGTGGCATTCATTGCAACCCTACCCACACCCCTGACCGAATCTTCGAGCTCCCCGAGAACGGGAAGCTCCAATTGGTCAACTTGGCTGACGACCATCGCCAGACGCGGTAGGTGGGGTCTTATCTTTGTGTGCCACTTGCGATGCCAGTGTCTTGAATTGACAGCAGAGATTGCGCTTGCCCAGTTCGTCGGGTGCGACCTGCCGCACCGTTCTTGCTTGGCAGGTTGCAATGACGCTGTTTGTGGCATCCAGCGTTGCGCTCAAAAGCCGATCGTTCTTTGAGCCGCATCCTACGAAAAGGCGTTATCCGTTCGGTGGGATGACGTTGGCAAATCGACTTAGCAAAGATTCGTCGAGCCGACGATGCGAATCGTCGGGTTCTTCAAGATCGGCAAGGTACTCGGGTGGCCCGGCCATCTGGTGACCGGACTGCGAAGCAGCAAGACGCAGCGCCATCCGCTCTCGCAGCTCACTCATTCAATGATCGCCGATTATGTCATCTGTTGATGGTCCATCAACAGGCCAAAATGGTCGAGTTCTGGAAGGCTTCGTTGAAGGTAAAGAGAGTTATGACTCACAATGTGGGCTGCGTGAATCATCCACGTTAGGAATCGCAGCAACCGGGTGATGACGCAGCTTGTTGCTTCGTAACCCAGCCAGTCTGGCGAATGGTTGGGCCACAGGATGCAGCTGAGTTAATCTGCGTCTTTCTTTTCACCCGGGCCATCAGGGAAAAGATCGGTCTTGGGTTGGCCCGGTTCCGCAGCCATCGGGCGTCGCAGGAACCAGAATGCGGGAAGTGGTTCCGCGGCAGGAAGCTTGGTCCGACCTAACTGCCGAATGCGAGCCGAATACCAAACGACCCCGCCAACCAGCCCCAACCCCGCGATGATAATCCCCAGCACTGCCAGGACTGCGGCCGAGACCGCTGCCCGCTTCAATGCAGTGGGTTTAGCAGAAGTCGCTCCCGCCGGGGCCGAATTGGTCTCTTCGCTCTCGAATGACGCGACCTCGGGTTGGCTGGCTGCAGCTGGTTCAGTCTCGCCCGCTGATGTCCCATCGTCGCTTGCCAATCCGCGCGATATGGCAACGACCATCACAGCGATCAGGCCAGTCCACTTCATGCAAGGCAAACAAAACAGGGCATTCACAGTCTTCACGTCGGTTCCAATGCCCTTTCACTTAGAGCTTATCCAAGAACCCTCTGTTGCGGCGATTCTGCACAGCCGAGATAGGGTTTTCGAACAAGCCCAACCGGGTTCTCGGATAGGTTCTTTATCCCAGACTCAGAAACTGATTGCGACCATTAAGTTCCATAACGTAATGCATCAGCATGACCTGTCACTAATGGCCCGCGCAATTGTTTCCGGGAATTGGTACGAGTGATGCTCCTGGTTATCCTGCTGTTCAATGCACCACAGTCACTTATGGCAGTTCGCGAATACGGAGGTTCTTGAACTCAACGGGTGCCCCTTCCGATTCAAGGCACAGGTAACCCATGGAGGGTTGGCAATCGCTTCCCCCCGATACTTCTTCGCCGTTGACCCACAAGCGCACTTCGCCATTGATGGCCCGCACGTAGTAATGGTTCCACTCGTTGATTCCCTTGCTGAGCTCTTTGCGAGGGAAGCTGCGCTGACTGTTCGGTGCAACTGGTGGGAAGGGCTTCATGGTTGATGAGCCAACTGGGAAGACATCGCCGTTAGTGGTAAACCAGTCGGACTTTTTGCCTGTCTCTTTAAAGTATTGCTCGGCATAACCATGATCGAGAACCTGCACTTCGATTCCGCCGGGAGGAAGTTGATCCCGCTTCAGGTTCGTGAGTGCCTCATCGCTGGCCCAGACGAAGACTCCGCTATTTCCACCCGACTTCAGGTGCTTCCACTCGACCACCAGTTCGAAGTTTTTCAGCTTATTCTTGCTGCGGGTCACACCGATCGGAGTGCCGGTACACTTCAGGTGGCCTTTGTCCCAGACGAAGGTTTCATCGTCGCAATTCACTTTGACAAAGTCGTCGCCGGTGTACTCGCGCCAGCCGGGGCCTTCACCATCGATAAAGGCTTTAGGCCGCACCCTTTCGTCTGCCGACAATGGGCTGGCTGATGAAGCCAAGGTAAACAAAATTGCCAGTACTGCGATGCGAATTGAGCTAACGAGTGTGGTGCGATTGTGATTCGGCGTCATGAACATTCCTGCATTAGAGGCACGGAGAAACTGTCAAAGCCCCAGGCATTGGTTAAGACCGCTCGAATGAAGCGTAGCGCTGATACGAACACATCGCTCTGGCATTCGCTATTTCAACACTAAAACCGACCGCTGCTGGACCTTTGATCAACAAGGGCTGATGGTACAGCGCCTAGCTAGCGGTGTCACTCGATGAGAGAACTCCGCGTACTGCGTCGAGAGGAATTCCACCGAACGATTCTACTTCACCCAGTCGCACCGGCAGGATCAATCGAAGTTGGCCGTCGACCGATTTCTTATCGAGCCGCATACGCTCTAACAGTGTTTCCTGCTGGCTCGCAAGAGTTGCTGGAAGTTCGGTCGGCAGGCCCATTGTGGTGAGCAGTGCGTGCTGGCGGTCAACCAGTGATTGGTCAATCTTGCCCAATCGCTGGGCAAGGCGTGCTGCACACATCATCCCAATGGCCACCCCTTCGCCGTGCAGAATCTCTCCATAGCCGGCAATCGCTTCAATCGCATGCCCGAACGTGTGGCCATAGTTGAGGCAGGCCCTGAGTCCTGATGTTTCAAACTCGTCCTTTTCGACCACAAGTCCCTTCAGTTCGCAGCTTCGCTTGACGACGGCTACTAGCGCTGCAGACTCTCGCTTGCAGATCGCTGCTTGATTGGCTTCCAGGAATCGAAAGAAGTCCCCATCGAGGATGACGCCATACTTGACCACCTCTGCCAGACCGGCCCGATATTCTCGCTCAGGGAGAGACTGTAGCAGCGCGAGGTCGATGACGACTGCTGCAGGCTGATGGAACGCGCCAATCATGTTCTTGGCTAACCGATGATTGACGCCAACTTTGCCTCCAACTGAACTATCAACAGCCGCGAGCAACGTGGTCGGAACTTGCACAAACGAGATGCCACGCGCATAGGTTGCTGCAGCAAAACCGGCAGCGTCTCCAACCACCCCACCACCAACCGCAATCACCACCGTATGCCGGTCGGCCGTGAGGCCAATGAGCTGGTCGTATAACTTTTCAATCTCCCCCAGCGACTTCGCAGTCTCACCCTGGGGCTGAATTGCCAAAGCCGCTCGGCCACCAGCCTCGACCCATTGGGCGACCACCAACTCTGCGTAGCGAGCAGGAACACCCGCATCGGTAACAACCAAAGCCGATGGAACCTTCCCTGCCAAAAACCAGTTGGGCCGGGCAGCTTGTAGCAAGTGGCAGAACGAGGCTAACAGCCCCTCGCCAATCTCGATTGCGTAAGACCGAGGACCCAAATCGACAAGAACTCGCTGGTTCGAAACTCTCAACGACATAAATTCGGGGCTTTATATGAACATCGGAAGATGGGTAGACATAACGAGTTTAGAGAGTCTACGGCGTTACTCGCGCATGACTAACCCGAATTGTAAAGGGGCAAACCGGGGAACCAACAGGTCGCAAGATGTCTCTTTTTTGCCTCACGACGCCAATTCCTCACCAAATTGGCCGCAAAGCCGCCAGAACCCCCCTCTTTGCGGCATTCCAATTGAGCCAATTTGCAGGAATCAGGTAAACTTCTGGTGTTGAGAATTGGGAATCCGCAATCATCAGAATGGATTTTCGTTAATGGCCGTTTGCTTTATTACTCCTCTGCCGCGCGGCCAAGTTGGCCCAATAGCGATGGGACCTGCCGCAGGAAACGTAACACCCATGTGGTGGGTGCTTGCCCTTGCGATTGGATTGGTTCCCGTCGGCTGCTCGACCGAGAACTCTGGTTCGTCGGGTGCAGCCAGCGGTCCAGGGGTAGCTCAGGCCGCTATTGCCAAGGAGGCCCCCAAGGCTGTCCAGCGGACCCCTGAAGAAGAGGCTGCAGCAGCCTCGTTTCAAGCGATGGTCGATGTCTCGCGCGGGTCGGGAAATGCCGATGACTGGGCCAAGTCGGAAGCCAGCTTGCGGCAGATTGGCAAAGCCGCTGTTTCAATTCTGGCCGATGCGCTGGTCTCAGATGATCAAACCGCGCGCGAGTTAGCATCGATGTTTCTGGCAGAGCTTGGCCCGGATGCTGTGGGGGCAGGGGCCCAACTGAAGGCTGCCCTATCGGATTCCTCTCACTTCGTCCGAGGGAACGCTGCTTCAACATTAACCACATTTGAGCAAGACTTGGGTCCGTTGGTTCCGGTATTGGCCGACCTATTGGCTGTGGCCGAACCATCCATTCGTTTAACCGCTGCTCGCTCACTGGCAAACACGGGTGAAGCCAATGTACCGCAGGCGATCGCGGCCCTGGTCGCGGCATTGCAAGATTCCGACGCTGCGGTTCAACTGGCCGCAGCCGAGTCGCTGGGCAAGTTAGGTGCCGTCGCGAAGACTGCTATCCCCAACTTAAGTGCACTCGACTCGAATGCTTCGCCTGAACTTGTGGCAGCAGCACAAAAGGCTATGCGGCTCATTTCGGGTCAACCAGCCGATTCGAATGATACAGCCCTGCCGGTCAGTGCTGAGCAGCCTGCCCCGTAGCAGCCGCATCACCCAAGGATGGACATCGGTTGCAGCACTCTCATTCGCGATTTGCTTTGTCGCCATTCAACTGGGGCGTTCCGGCCAGCCTGCTTGGCCTGGCAGCGCTATCGCTGTTGGTCGACCTGCCGATTGCCCGCAGTTGCAGTCCGGCCAATATTCCCCGATTCGTCTTCGATGTCGTCGACCAGTTTGAACTGTTCGGGCATGGGGTTGGCGCAACGCTGATCGTTATCACCGTCGCTGTGGTTGATCGTACGCGACGGGCACATACCGGCTGGTTATTGGTTTGCTCGCTTGGGGCGGGACTAGCCGCGAATCTGATTAAGTCGATCATCTGTCGTCATCGCCCACGCGAAATCGACTTGTCGGCAGTGACTGGTATCCAAGAAACATTTGGTCCGGTCCTGGCCTATTGGGCACCCAAAACAATGGGTCACAGCTTTCCTTCGGCCCATACCGCAGTCGGCTTCGGGTTGGCAGTTGGGTTAACGCGTCTCTATCCACAAGCGGCGTGGTATTGGTTCACGCTGGCTGCTTTAGTTGGTCTGCAGCGAGTTGTTTCCAGCGCTCACTATCCAAGCGACGTCTTCGCCGGAGCCTGCGTCGGCTGGCTATTTGCCAGTTTTGTCGTCAGCCTGATCCGACAACCCTCTGAGGCGGTGCCGTTGCGCTGAGTCAACGGTCTTGAATAGGCATAACCTGGTAGTCGAACAGGTTCTTGGCGTTGGTTCGACCAGTGGGCAAATCGAACCGTTGCCGGGAAGATCCCTTGCCTACGCTGCGGGCTACGAGTAGTTCCCTGCACTCCCCTCATCTACTCGTCATCGCACTTGAAGCTCGCGATGGAATTCCTCCGCTTGTAGCCCGAAGCGTCAGCGAGGGACCTATTCTCACGCGACAAACTTGGGCCAGTCCAATCAACAACCCCCGCGCCACATCAATCAGGGAATTGCAGCTTCCTTCAAGCGCTCTGCATGTAGCCTTAACTGTCCGCAGGCCGCATCGATGTCGGCCCCTTTTCGTTTGCGAACCGTCGCGGGGATGCCTGCTGATTCTAGCATCTGCATAAACCTCTGAGTGCGCGGCTGCGTCGGCTCAGCAAATGGAAGCTCTTGCACATCGTTCATCGGAATCAAGTTGACGTGTGCGACACGCGGCTTCAAAAGCTCGATCAGCTGCTTCGCATGTTCAACCTCGTCATTGACTCCACCCAGCAGCACATATTCATAAGTCACCCTGCGGCCAGTTTGCGTGAAATACTCATCAGCCG